>NZ_CEXQWX010000022.1:0-53776 GCF_982718395.1 Carboxylicivirga sp. | reverse complement strand
TTCATCTTAAGGTATATTTAGTTTGTTATTATTCGTTTTAAAAATGAAAGCAGGCTGACAGAGCCATCTTTGGTAACGGGAACACGGGAAGTATTATACCCGAACAATTAGTTTGTCTGTTGCTTGCATGAATGTATTTATCACTAAAGCAAGAGAGAAAGTAATTGCCATTGATAATGCTTTCATCGCTTTCACTGGTTATCCAAAGATTGTATTCCCATCGAAGGGGTCAACCGGCCATTTGTCATTCTACTTTCATGTGAGCATTTAAAAGGTGAGGATGCCTCCTCAATCTCAGGAATCGAACCTGACCGCCAAAAGGCTTACCATAATTGATGTTGCTCTAACCAAGCTAAGCTATCCCTGATTAACGGGAGAAGGATTCGAACCTTCGACACACATCTCAACATGAATCAGTTGGAACAAAAACAGTACATTGAACTTAACCAAGCCAATACTATGAAGCTATACAGAAACTTGCATTTCGTTTGTGTTCTTCCTTCATCATTTCTTGATCTCCTATTGGAGAAATATTGTTTGTCACATAAAGAGAATCATCTTCAAAGAACGTTTTGTCATATCGACGAAACAAAGATTAAAGGCTCCTGCGCAGTCTTTTTGCGTACTTAATGTTTTTTTCTATTTTTCTTAAAAAAATGCATTATGCCTGTCAACAGAAATGCCCTTATTCGCTATACAACCATTGACAAATGCTTGCGAAACCGCTACCGTAAATGGACTTTGAAGGATTTGATTGATGCCTGCTCAGATGCACTTTATGAATTTGAAGGCATTGATAAAGGTGTCAGTCGACGTACGGTGCAAATGGATATTCAGATGATGCGCAGTGAGAAGCTGGGTTATAATGCCCCCATCATTGTTCAGGAGAAGAAATACTATACCTACGAGAATCCGGAATATTCGATTACGCAACTGCCATTATCAGAACAAGACCTTGAAAAGCTGGGTGATGCTGTTGAAATTTTAAAGCAGTTTCAGGGCTTTAGCCATTTTAAAGAGATGACTGGCTTAATTCAAAAGCTGGAAAACAAAATTTATACTGAGCATAACCCCAATCGCCCTATTATACACATTGAGCGAAATGAGAAACTAAAAGGACTGGAACACCTGAATGATTTATATCGGGCTGTGCTTAATAAGAAAGTAATCAAAGTTGAGTACCAATCTTTCAAAGCCATACGGCCAGGGCGCATCTACTTTAATCCATTTATGTTAAAAGAATACAATAATCGATGGTTTTTGATAGGTAAAATGAAAAAGAGTGAAATGATTATGAATCTGGCGCTTGACCGGATTCATTCTTTTGAAGTGATGGAGCATATGCCTTTTAAAGATGATCCGACGTTTAATCCGGATACTTATTACGAAAATGTAATCGGTGTTACAATCAACTCGGGACTAATGCCGCGAATGATTAAACTCTTTGTCAACAATGATAACAAACCTTACATATTAACCAAACCACTTCATTGGTCACAACACATTATCGAAGAGAGATCTGATGGGATTGTAATCACCATAAAAGTGGTGCCCAATTATGAATTGGAACGATTAATCCTTGGTTATGGAGCAGGCATTGAAATTCTTAGTCCTCCATCTCTGAGAAAACGAATAGGCAATATATTGGTTAATGCAGGTGAAATGTATAAGTAACCTGAATAATAGCTTTTGGAAAGGATACATAGTGTCATTTGTATTTATTTCAAACCCTTATCTATTTTATATACATATTGCCGATCCCTATACGCATTAGCTGTGGCTCTATATTAACAGGAAGCAAGGTCACTCTTGTGTGAAGTAAGCTTTAATAAAAGAAGAATCATCTCAATCTCCTAAACTACTCTTTTACCAAAGAGTCTGAATCCGCCCGGGTGGGTGATAATGAATAATGCAGATTACACTTTATCGAAGAAACTTGTTATCCAGAAATTCCTGGAAAGCATTTTTGTATTGGTCACTGATGGGAATGTAGGTTTTATCAAAAACAATGCGGTTACGCTCAATAGTGGTAATCTTAGCAAGGTTGACAATAAATGAGCGATGAACACGCATAAAGCTGGCTTCCGGTAAATGCTCCACCAGTTTTTTAATACTCATTAAGGCCATCACAGGAGCATCATTGTCCAGGTAAATGCGAACGTATTCGCGCATGCCTTCAATATATTTGATGTCGCGGTAGTTGACGCGCACTACCTTGTATTCCGATTTGATAAATAGGAAATCATCACCATGGCCGATTGATTCGGATTCCTCAGGTTCGGAGAAGTACAGATCCTTGGCTTTATTGGCAGCCTTCAGAAAGTCGGCATACGAAATGGGTTTCAATAAATAATCGACAGCATTTACCTTAAAGCCTTCCAGTGCATATTCACTATAAGCAGTGGTGAAAATCACTTTAGGTCCATTGCTCAATGTTTTTACAAACTCCATCCCACTTAAGTCGGGCATGTTAATATCAACAAACATGAGGTCGACATTATTACTTGCGACAAAATCCATGGCACTTAGAGCACTTTCGAATTGACCGCTAAGCTCAAGGAAAGGTGTTTTTTCAATGTAAGCAGCCATTTGTTTCAATGCCAACGGCTCGTCATCTATACAAATACAATGAATCATAGCGGTAATGTTAGTTTAACTATGTGATCATGGTTGGTGTCTTTAACTTCAAGCTGATATTTTTTACCATACAATAAATCTAATCGTTTACGGGAGTTAACTATTCCTATACCCGAAGAGTCATCATCCTGTTTCTTTTTATGATTTGAATTTCTGATTGTAAAAACCAGCTGCTCACCGGTAAATGTGATATCAATAGCAATAAAGGATTCTTTCTGGTAACTGATACCATGTTTAAAAGCATTCTCTAAATATGAGGTAAATAACAAAGGTGGAATAAATGTATCAGGAATGATTGAATCAATATTCAGTTCAATCTTCACTTTATCCGAATAGCGTAATTTCATCAGATTTATATAATGACGGATGAACTCTATTTCTTTTGAGATATGTATTTTTTCAGCTTCTGAATCATAAAGCAGGTGTCGCATTAATTTCGACAGGCGGATAATTGAGTCTTTTGCCTCTTCCGTATCAAAATCGATAAGTGAATGAATGTTGTTTAGTGTATTCATAAAAAAATGCGGACTGACCTGATTGCGTAAAAAGGCTAATTCGCTTTTCACCTTTTCTTTTTCCAACACGTCTCTTTCCTGTTCAAGTCGTGTCCATCTGAATGCAGTTCGTAATCCGGTATCAAAACCCAGAATAAGGATGGCCAGTAAAAAGGTGTTGACCTGAGGTGGTATAACCGGGCCTTTATCGCGCGGCTGAGGTCGATGAGGTGGAGGAAGATGCTTGTCACGCGGATATCCGTGTTGTGGCTGATGCATTTCCGGTGGTCTCCTTTGAGCTTCCAGGGGTGCTATTCTGTCGGTGAGCAATACAAAAGCAAATATGCAAGCAAAGCCAGTTAAAAAATAAAGCCACCGTTTTTTATTAAAGAGAATGTACGGAACTAGTACAAAATGATTGAGTAAAGACAGTGCCAAAAAAGGCAGAAGTCGTGCCCAGGTTCCAAAAAGTTTTCGCCAAAGCGACGTATCATTACTATCAGTGAAAACTAATGGTGAAGCGAAAATAAACAGCCAGATAGTTGCTAAGATTATATGCTCTGTGAGAAGGAGCGAGGGATGTTTATCTTTTTTAGGCATATGACAAATATAAAATATTCAATGGATATACGTTGCCATTGGTTGATTGGACTTAAAAGAGGGTGCCTTTGTTCATTATGATTCGTCTTGATACTTTATAAAGTCTAAATCTAATGATCTATTTAATAGCACCTAACCCATTCAGGCACCCTCTTGAATATCACTCTTATTTGTTTTCTAAATAGTCAGCAACGGCGTTGTTACGTTCTTGCACATGACTTTTTAGCTCTTCAATACTGTTATCAAAGTCTGAATTTCCGGTAAGGAAAGTGTAAGAATCACGCTCAGCGTAAGCATATTCCTTTAGCAGTTCGTAATATCCATCGTACAGATTGATCATGTCGGCCGGTATAAAAACCTGGTTGACAAAGTCGAGTAAGTATTCCTCATACATCTGTTCATATTCAGGAATGTCAATTAAGTAAGAAATTAATGGCCAATTATTACCTACTTCATCCATTGATAGACTCAATGCTCCGCCTTGTTTACCAAATTGTAAAGCTTCGTTATTATCCCACGGAATCCAGGTCAGTAAACCATCGGCCGGATTGTTATAGAGGTAATAATTATGTGTCATCCGACCATAAGTATCCCAATTCTGTATAATGGTGTTGGCAGCCAGCCATTTCATAAAACCATCCACGTTAAAAACACTTTCCAGTTCTGTTTTCCATTGCTCTGTATCACTGGTTCTTGTTGATGAATTAATCTTTGTATACAGCGCATATACATCTGAATAATCACCTTCTTCTTCATTGCTTTTCTTTTCCATCTCACTTTCATCGTATGTGCCATTAGCAAAGCTCGCAGCATCACCGTCGGGTTTATAAAGGTTTCCACTGTCATCGTTCAGTTGTGACTCCAATACTGTATCATCAACTTCTTCCACCAAGGTATAAACACCATAATATTCAGAACCATTACCTTTATCCACATAAACTTCGCAAAAAGTGGTTTGTGCTGATGTTAAACCAAACTGGCGAAACAGATCGGCAGTGACTTTTTCACGCAAGAGTGAACCATCATCATAGTTGTTATTCAGATTGAGTTGTTTAAAGCCATAAAAACGCTGATTTTTCAATGCCGGATAATCATCTTCAAACTCATCAAAATCAAGTTTAAAGGAAAGTTTGTTGTTACCTGATTGGTAAGCCGAGCGTAGACTAGAGTTTCCTTTGAAGCGGATGCCTACATTGTACCATTCGGTATCATTAAATTGAAAAGTACAGGGTACCCAAACCGGATCAAAATCTACAGAGCCGGGTCCACCTCCTCCCGGTCCACCTCCCCCTGGTCCTCCACTTGAATTACCGAGGTTAGAAGCCAAATCAGATTGCATGGTACTCCAGTTACTTTCCTTAATTGCAATATCAAATCGAAGCACAGTATTTTGCTCAAATACAATGTTATAATCCGGGTTTACATTATTACTGTGGGTTGTTTCTGTCCAGTCAGGATAAGTTTCAGGATCAATAATAACTTCTTCTTCCTGTGTGTCATCCGGTTCAATGTTGTCATCGTTTCGACAGCATGTAAAGGTTATCAACAAACTGCTGACGAAAAGGATAAAGCTGATTTTTTTTGTGAGTTTCATATTATAGAGTTTAAAATTTGAATTTATAACCAACATACATAATGTGCTTGTTTTCATACCTCTGCATGTAGTAGTCGAGTTTGTAGGCCAAACTTATTGAGTTGGTTTTGTTGATTTTATAATCAGTTCCCAAAGTGTACCTGACTTTAAAAAGTTCACTGTTGGTGAATTCCTGGAAGAGTTCTGCCCCTGCATATGGTGTCAGCTTACACTTTCGGATATTGTACTCAACGCCACCTTTATAGCGGAGGAATTCACCATTTTCATTATCCTCTGAATAATTCGTATAGCGTAGACGAATTTCTGGTTTCCACCTGTTGATTTTAAAATTGTATTTGGCATCAAAGGCGTAGCGTTGCAGATACTCTGTATCTTTTGTTTCACGCTTGTTAGCCACAAAGCGATAACTGGCACCAAGAGCAAGACGTTTAAACGGGTTGTAAACGGTCTTCAGTTCCATAATGTATTTATCTATGGAATAACTTTCATCAAAACGAAGTTCAGGTGTTGCAACCAGTTTTAGATTATCCAAAAGTTTATAACTCAACTTAAATTCGGTGCGGGTTTGATAAGTGTTATCTACATCCTGTGCCTGACTTGCCAGAGTGCTTATCCATAGAATGGATGCTATTATATATATCTTTTTAAAGTTCATGTGTATATATTTTATCTTCATTTGTCACATGGAACTCTCGATGAATTTTAATCATTCTCTTGTGTGAATATTAGAATGCTAAATTCATGTTCGTTTCATGTTACTTAGTTTTATTTCCGTTTGCACTGTAATAGAGGGTGATGTCGGCTACATCGCGCAGAAAGTCAATCTTATTAATTTCATAGCGGCTGATATTGATACCTGTTCTGTTACGAATATCTTCCAATAGCTCATCATGCTTGAGAAGGTGAATATTTTCAATATGTTCGTAGGTAAGCTGCACAGAAAGTTCTTGCTTAAGTGCCAATCGTTTTTCTAAGAACCATAGGCCAAAAACGATAACCATATTCGTAAGAACCAACTCAGCATAACTCACCTTTTTGTTGGATAGAGCGTTAATAACTGAAATGCCAATGACAATAAATAAGTATGTCATTTCTTTGATTGGAATAGCATCGGTTCGATAGCGCAGAATACCAAAAATAGCAAACAGCCCCAGTGCAAACCCTAATTCAAGCTTTACATTACTCAACAGGTAGCATAAAAGAAATACAATAACGCCGATGACAATAAAGCTGAAGTAAAAGTCTTTGCGTCGGCTTCGCCTGGCATACATAAAATGTACCACCGAAAAAATAAGGATTGTATTAAGTACCAGTCTTAATAACAACTCGGTAAAGTCGTTGACATTGATCAGTTTAATTCCCAATAAGCGAAAATTATCTTCCCAATCTGGTAATTGGTTGACAGTTTGGCCAACCTGCTCAATGCCAGTTTGTATAATTTGTTCAATAGCCATGTGTGTAATTTAGATTAGTTAGAGTTTTTCAATGTCTTTGATAGTCGTCGCAGGTTTGGTTTAAAGGCATTGTGTTTAAGGTGGCCGTCGGTTAGTGCACGACCAATACAATATTTGCTAAAGCCCGATTTCTTGATGCCCATCTTCAATAGAAGCTGAGAAAGTTTTGAATTGGCTGGTCCGCCATCTGTCTTAACCTCAATAATGGCCAGATCATCAAGATCAATCTTTTGCTTATTGCTCTGAAAACGCAGGTTGATATCAATTGTGCAACGCTCATCGAATGATTTACTCACCAATGTAATCCGGCGGAATTGATTTTGTGTGGCCGGTACCAGATCATTTGCAGAAAAAGGACAATTACAGTCTAAAAACATTTGCTCATCCGCACCAAATACTGTGCTCTCCATATCTGTCAATATTCGTTCTTTTATGGTTCGTCCTTTATTGCTTTTCCGTTTGATTTCAAGAAATGAGATGCCAGAGTCAACATATGTTCTGTGCCTGACTTTAAAGCGATTTAATCTTCCGTTATGGTGAGCTTTGTACATACTGTTTATCGTCGTGTCATAGTATATGGTTGTATAAGACAGAAGCTGCTTGTTTTCGATTTCTAGTATGTAATAATGGTCGCTACATTGCTTTAGTATCTCTGCCAGTTTGCTGCTGTGAAACCAATATTTGGTATCAACCCGGTTCATAAGCTGAACCTGTTCTATGTCTTTTAGCTGTATTGGATCATAATATGGAAGAGTCATAAGAATTGGGATTAAGGGTATAGTGTGCTTTAATGTTTCGCTGACGTATGACGGTGACGATAAGTAGCTTGTGACTCTTTTGTCTCAGTATCAAGATGATTATCAATCCCGTCTTTAAGAATCCATAGTAGCAAGAGGATAAAGGCCACCACATAGAGCAGTGGCACTAATTGATATAGACGTTCCCTGTTCATCGTTTCTGAGGTTTGCGTTTTTGCTCCTTTCTCTCCTCGAGGAAAGTTGTGTATGCTTCTTGCTGTGCTTCGGTAAGTTCATTTCGAACTTTATTTTCAAATTCACTTCTCAGATTTTCCATTTCTTCCCTGGGAGGACGTCCCTCTTTTAGCCTTTCTTCGACATGTTTAAAATGATCTGTGTACAATGCTCCAATTTTAGTGCTTTGTGCTTCGCTTAAGGAAAGCTCATCACTTAACTTATCAACCATTTTTTCAATCTGTTCTGCATCCGGCAAAGGACGATGACCCTTTTGTTTCTTTTGTCCTTGCGCAATAGATAAAGTGCATACCATTAGAGCTACTAATAGTAAGTTTAGCTTTTTGTTGTTTTTGAAATTCTTCATGGTAATTAATTTTAATTGTTAGAGTTACAGATGATACACATGCAGATTTTGTGTGTTCTAATGTTATATATCAAATGTACCGTGAAGCCTGTGGGTATGAAAAAGCAATCAATGGATCGGGATTAATCATCTACGAATTGGAGGAATTGGTCGATGAAGAATTGGAGGGGATTGGTTGTTAGCTACAACCACCTAAGTTGGAAACAATAAAAATGCCACCTGAATTTGGTGGCATTTTAAGAAAAAGTTTATTAACTCAATTAACTTATTCAGCATCTCTTACCAGGCGAACAAAGTGTTCGAATCTGACAACATCACCTTGCGGACCATGTCCTGAACTGTAGTCGATCCCATTATCGTATTTTGGATCGCTTCGTTGTGCACCAGCTCCATGTACATCTATTGGCGTTGTGGCTCCGTTTGGAAAGAAACCTAGAGCTTCACCAAAGCAAATGTATACCGCAGATGATGCAGAGTGAAGGTTTAAGTGAGTTGTGCTGCTCCAAAAGAAGGGATAATCTTCCAACCCACCTTCGACTATAATTTTTGAAATATTAAAAATCGGATCAATAGCTGCGCTATTGGTAGCTTGCGGTGAGCGTGTGTAATCTACAATGCTCTGTAGTTCTTTAGCATTAGGAACACGCCAGTCGTCGTAACCCCTGTGTTTTTGCTCATTCATGGTTTGTGCCCATTCAAGAGCATCGGCCCACTCCATTGCCTGACCACTATCTTCCTTATCCCAAATTAAGTTGGTAGCCTTATCTGCTATGGTATTATCTCCATTATCCACAAAATCATTGATACCATATGAAGTGTTGCCTCTTACTAACTTCACGGAATAATCTTTTTCTGTTCCTCTTGAACTATAGGGATAACCTTTGATACGCCCATCTGCCAGGTTTAATCCAAACAGGGTTTCGTCCTGTCCCATAGTATAACCCGTATATTTTGTGCTGCTGTAGTATTGCACATCGATAGCTCGTTCGCCATTCGCAAAATAATCAAAATCAAAGTATTCATCATCAATAAATGGAACGGCATTGCCCGGAGGTTGAGATTCCATATCCTGACTGCTCACATCGGTACCATTAAATTGTATCAGTGAGTATAACTCTTTGATTGTTGGAATTCGCCAATCGTTATAGTCTCCATTATTTTTCTCATCCAGATATGCCAGTGCTTCAGAATGTGTCATTCGCTGATAACCTTTTTCCCAGATAAGACCGGTGATATCATCTGTTATTGTACCATCTGAATTTTTTGTGTAAGATGGTTGATTACCTGAGAACTGTGCATCCTGCCCATAATATGTGCTGCCTTTAGCTGGTGTGCTCGACATTTGTGCATCATTATCATAGTAAGAGGATTGTTTTGAGTCAACAATGGGATAATTAATTGTCAATTCAACTTCTTTGTATCCATTATTACTATCGTCATTTGGTTCATCTGTAATTTCATCACTCTCACAGCTGAATAATGATAAAGATAGTAAGGCTGATAAAATAAAAATATTCTTCATGACTTTCAGGTTTTAATTGTTTCTAATGTTGTTAGCTGCACTAATAAGTTGTAGTATAGCGTTTATATTATCAGAAATGTGGTATGAATAGGTAGATTCATATCGTTATCTGTTTTGACTATTCTCTGCTTTAATATCGCGCACCAGTCTTACATGATTATACACATACCTGATATCGCCTTGGGGACCATGATACTGTGGGTAGAGTTTTGCATTACCTGATTTTGGGTCGCTTCGTTGACACCCGGCACCATGCACATCCATTATTTGGTTATGCATCTTGCCTAGCCCTTCACCAAAACAAATATACGCGGCACTGGCATATGGGTTACGACCATCCAGATGTGTGGTACTGGTCCAGAATTGTGGATAATGACCTTTGCTGCCATCGGGATACCTTATTTCAGAAGTGTAAAATAGGGGATCGATAGCTGGAGAATTGCTTGTTTGTGGAGAGCGGGCATAGTCTACAATGCTTTGTAACTCTTTAGCGTTAGGTAAACGCCAGTCACTATAGCCTGCAATGTTTGCATTTTCGGCATAAGAAAGGGCCTCTTCCCAGTTACAGGCAATACCATCGTCAGCTTGTTGCCACATTAGTCCTGTAGCCGTGTCAGATATGGTTCCATTGCCATTATCAACAAATTTATTGATACCGTAATCAGGATTACCCCTTACCAAACGCACATACAATTGATTGTCTTTATTCTTACGACGGTTAAAAACCGGATAGCCCTTAATACGTCCATCAATAAAATTCACCCCAAACACTGTTTCGCTTTTACGCATCGTGGTACCGGTGTATTTAGTATCTGACCATGTTTGTGCATCAATTTCTCGCTCTCCTTTCGATATGTCCCCAAGTGGTTGTTTGAAGTACCTGGTATCAATATATAATTGATTAGCGGTTTTATTTCTAGTCAGCTGGCCGGTAAACAAAATCAACGAGTACAGTTCTTTTATAGTTGGAACGCGCCAGTCGTTATATCCACCTAATGATGAATTTTCGGCTTTGGCGAAGGCCTCATTATAACTGACCTTCTCTCCCATTTCGGAGGCCCACATCAAGCCGGTTACATTATCCGTAATTGTGCCATCCCCGTTGTTGGTGTAAGATGGTTGATAACCGTTGTATTGGGCATCTTGTCCAAAAAAAGCTTCACCTTTTTTTGGAGCTTTTATGATGCTTTTATCATTGTAACATATACTGACACCAGTATCAACGATTGGGTAGCTTTTAGTTTGCGCATTGATAGTCCATTGGAAGATAAATAAGGCAATGATTATAATTGAATATGTTTTCATATCAGATTGATTTATGTATTACCAAATGTAATTCAGGAAATTGATTTTAGTAAAAGCAATCAATTGATTGGAGAAACAAATCAATAGATCAGGTGTTTTGATCAATTAATTGAGGAAAAGATTCATCCTTAAAGGTTAACAATGTACAGAAGGTTGATTTTCGACTCATTAGCCATGAATAAAATTTGTTTCTTACTTTTGTATTAGTCTCAAATGGATTTATGGAAAGTCAAATCAGGTATAATTTCCTCATATCGGCACTTCTCTGTATTACAGGGTTATTTTCATCAGTTTTAGCGAAGGATTACCAAATTAGTTATTTATCGGTAAAAGATGGGCTATCACAGAATGAAGTCACATCAATCATACAAGATATGTATGGGTTTATGTGGTTTGGAACAAGGGGTGGGTTAAATCGTTATGATGGCTATACTTTTAAACATTTTAAACCAGAAAGAAATAAACAAACGAGCTTGGTTAATCCTTCCATCGAACGTTTGTATCAGGATACGCTTGGAAATATTTGGATAGGAACCAAATCCGGTGGATACAATATCTATGATGTTAGAACAGAGAAATTTTTTACACATAAGTTTTACGAAACAGTTCCCAATCGAATTGTATCCTTTAAAGCAGGAGTAAAATCCTCAATGTGGATTGGTGGTTGGACAGGGGGCTTGTGGGAAATTGATACACGAACCGACTCTATTAAACATTGGCTTGGCAATTCAAGAGTCAACTCTATTATACAAACAAAAGACAGTATCATTTGGTGCGGGACAAACGATGGGTTACGCTACGCCAAAGAAGGTGAGGCATTTAAAACCTTGCAGTTTGCATCAGGATATAATGAAATTACCGAAATAATTATCGATGAAAAAGGCCAACCTTATTTGTGGTTGGTTGGCTGGGAATTGAATCTTGTTCGTTTCAATTATAAGGATCATACTTTTACCCAATATAATTTGCCCTGGGATAAAAATAACCTATCACCAAAAGCCTATTCGTTACGGCAGGATAAAAATGGAGATATTTGGGTTGGAACATGGGGCGATGGATTATTTCGTTTTGATACGCGGTTACAGACTTTTGAACACGTTGATATTAAGCCTAAAGAAATTTCGGATACAACCATTGATTTCGACGTAATACTTGATATTTATGAGGATGCAGAAGACGATATTTGGATTGGTACCGATGGAGGAGGAATTGTAAAACTATCGTCAAAAAGTCAGTTTAATACCTTAGGAGCAAGCCTTAAAAATGGTTCGCATGAGCGCCATGTTAACACCGTCTGTAAAGATTCGAAGCAAAATCTGTGGATCGGTACCAAAGGGAGTGGAGTGTTTGTGTCTGAGAAAGATGGACGCATTGAAAAAGTGGATTTTTTACCTTCTGATCGCTTATATGGTAAAGAAGGTATTGTTGTAAAAAGAATTCGAGAAGATAAGGCGCACAACATTTGGGTGAGTATTAACGAAGGATTATATATTGCTCAAGTAAATGCAGAAGGGTCATATTATTTGTTGAATGCGTCTGCGTTTTTTAAAAGCCCTGAATTAAGGAATGTAAAAAAAGCCCATTCGATATTATTTGATGGCGATAATATTTGGTTTGCTACTCAGCAATCAGGATTATTTCATTATCGAATAACAGGGTCAGAATGTAAACTTATCCGGCAGTTTATCTCAGGTAATGAAAATGGGCATCTGCCCATTGATCGGATAACAACTTTATTATTAGATAATAATGATGATATGTGGGTTGGCACCTACAAAGGATTATTCAAATTTCATACGAGTGATTCAACTTTTATTTCACTAAATGATTTACTTGTCGACAATCAAAAGCCCATATGCGATATCATTTTAAGTACGTGGATTGATGATTCAAATACCTTGTGGTTTGGTACGCCCTGTAGTCTTAATAAGTTAGAGAAAGTAGATGAAAATAAATACAGCCTGAATGACTACAGCGTTAATGATGGTATTTCAGATGATTACATCAATGGGATTTTAAATGATGATAAAGGTAACTTATGGTTGAGTACCAATGCTGGTATTTCGAGGTTTAACCCTAAAAATGAGACATTTCGTAACTATGACGAGTCAGATGGCGTAGGTGGATCAAATTTTTCGGAGGCAGCTTGTTTCAAATCACCAGATGGCACATTATACTTTGGTGGATTCTCAGATCTAACCTTCTTCAAACCGGGGAAGATAAAGAAGAATAAAACCTCGCCTCCAATTGTAATTACAAGCTTTAAAATATTAAATAAGGAGGTGCCCATTGAAGAAGATGGGTTATTACCCACTTCAATTAATGAAGCTGATAACCTGGTTTTTACTCATAGGGAGTCGGAGTTTTCAATTGAGATGGCATCGTTGGATTATAATGCTCCGCAACGTAATCAATATGCATATTGGTTAGAGGGGGGAGATGAGGGGCTGATTAATATAGGAACGCGCCGACACATATCATTTAATAACCTGAAGCCAGGACAGTACACTTTACATCTAAAAGGAACAAATAGCAATGGCGGATGGAGTGATCAGGAAAAATCTATTAACATTAAAGTACTGCCAGCCCCCTGGCGATCATGGTATGCAGTTGTAATTTATATTGCTCTCATTATGTTGGTCGTGACCTTTATTACCATGATTAGTAAGAAACAGGAACGCCTGATGAATGCGGCTAAAATGCAAAAAGTGCTTAGAGAGCAGGAGCATCAGATTAATGAGTACAAATTAAAATTCTTTACCAATATATCGCACGAGATCAGGACTCCGCTTACTTTAATTATGGCTCCTGTAAATGAATTGCTTAAGAAAGATTTGTCAGATTTACCGGCCTCCTTTGTTAAAAACAAAATGCAATTGGTGCACCAGCATACTGTGCGTCTTTATAATCTTATTAATCAGTTGTTGGAATTTAGAAAAATTGAAGCTGGAAAAATTAAGATATCAGCCTCTCAACAAGATATTGTTGAATTCATCAATGAATATTGTCAGGCGTTTGATGATCTGGCTGATAACAAAAAGATATCTTTTAAAAAGAAGTTCAGGATTAAGCAAAGAGAATTGTTTTTTGATAAAGAGCGGATTAGCGTTGTACTCAATAACTTATTGTCAAATGCCTTTAAATTTGTTGGTGAGCCAGGCGTGGTTGAAGTTAATGTAACAGAAAATTCCACAGAGGTATTAATTAGTATTAGTAATAATGGGAAAGGCATTAAAAGCGAGCAGATAAAGCACTTGTTTGAACGATTTTATCAGGTTCCTGGAAAGCAAACAGTTGGGAGTTCAGGTATAGGACTGGCACTTGTTAAGAGTTATGTTGAGCTTCATAATGGACGCGTTGAGGTGGAGAGTCAGCCAAACAAGTTGACGACTTTTACCGTGATCTTACCAAAGGGTAAAAATCATTTTTCAGATGATCAGATCAAAGAACATGATGATAGCAAGGAAGCGACAGTGATAGAACCGTTATCAGAGACTAAAAACAAAACAAGATCCATTAATGTAAAAACCAAAGGGGCTAAAGTGCTGGTGGTTGAGGACAATGCAGAAGTTCGTTCATACCTGCTTGATTTATTATCTGATCAGTTTGATCTGCTGGAAGCCAGAGATGGAGCTGCTGCCTTTGATTTAATCATCGACCAAAAGCCGGATATTGTTGTGTCCGACGTTATGATGCCTCGAATGGATGGATTTGAATTGTGCGAAAAAGTGAAATCAAATGAACTGACTTCTCATACACCGGTACTGTTATTAACAGCTAAAGGTACATCCCAGGATCAACTGTTTGGTACAAAAAAAGGAGCTGATGCCTACGTAACAAAACCTTTTGAACCAGAGCTGTTGATTGAAAAGATAAAGCAACTTGTGGCAAGCAGGAAGCAGCTAAGTGATAAGTTCTCACAAAAAGTTGTACTTGCACCTACCGATGCAGAGATCAAATCAGAAGAAGGGGAATTTCTGGAGAAAGCGATTAAAATTATAGAGAAGTACATGAGTGATTCAGGTTTTGATCCTGAAAGGCTGGCTTCAGAGTTGGCAATGAGTACTTCAACATTTTATCGTAAGATCAAGAAACTCACAAAGAAAACACCTGGTGAATTTGTTAAAGAAATTCGTTTAAAACGTGCTGCCCAGTATCTTAAGGAAACCAACCTCACTGTCTCAGAAATAATAGAGAACGTCGGTTATCAGGATATTAAGAACTTCAGACGCAATTTCAAGCAAAAATATGATATGACACCTTCTGATTTTCGAAAGGAAAATAAAGATGACTGAGGTTATTGCAAATATCTTGAGCATAGCAAAATTGTCTTGAGGAGGATAAAATAATGCTACAGGAAGCAAAAATTCTTAGCAGGAATACCAAAGAGTATAACAGGAATAGACGAAATTAAGCAGGAGAGCAAAAATATAATATTTTCACGCTCCTGTAGAGAAAACATATCGTCCTGTAACTACATCGTATTTCTTTTGTAATCAAAAATTCTATTCAGTGGGATAACGAAGTTGGGATATATCTAATTCTTTAGATTATTTCCTGCAATTCGACTTCATTAATTAGGGTAAAGTCATTCCACTATTAGTTCGGTTTTTTATCAGTTTGCGAGCTGATCAGTTATGTGCTAACTTAAAATTATAGCAAAAATTGCAGTTTGTTAACATTTGTTATCAATTTTAATATGTATTGTATGTCAGGTGATTATGATGATGTATTGCCAATGTGCCCCCCTGTTTCTGAAAATTTTGAATTGCCTCTTTTGACAGTATTTGCCTTTTTAAATGATGCTTTCATCTTAGAAAGCTGTGCGTTTAATTCTCAACTTGCACAATGATAAAAGGGCTGAATTCAAATTAAATTTCCGCCTGTTGAAATTCAATCTTTAAAAGAAACAATCATGGAAAGTAAAGAAATAGAAAGTCAGCTTAAGAGTGCAAAGAAAACCAAAGTGCTGCTGTACATGGTACTGGCGATTTTGGTTGCGATAGTCCTTATGGTCGTGGTGCTTTAAGTTAATATGGCCTTAAGAACAGTATTCCAATGAATACAACACATTGCAATAACTAAAGTTAAATATTTTAGATTCAAGTTTATGAAAATGAAACGATTAAAACTAAAACAGTTACTCCTGCTAGTGGGAATAGTTCTTACTTGTAGCTTGTCAGTATTCGGACAAGGCAGGTCAGTAAGTGGAGTAGTAAATGACACAAAAGGCGAGCCAATACCAGGCGTATCCGTTATAGTGAAAGGAACAACTAATGGCACTATTACTGATATAAATGGTAATTATAACATATCTGTTAGTACCAGTGATGCAGTTATTACTTTTTCATTTATTGGAATGAAGACCCAGGAAATTATTGTTGGCAGTCAGTCAACAATTGATGTTGTATTGCAAGATGAAATGGTAGGGGTTGATGAAGTAGTGGTTGTTGGTTACGGCACACAAAAGAAGGTGAACCTTACAGGTGCAGTTAGCACAGTAAAGATGGATGAAGCTGTTAACCAGCCGGTCACCAATAGTTCTCAACTAATGTATGGTCGATTTACCGGAGTTCAGTTAACACAAGGTAATGGTTTACCTGGTAATGATGGTGCATCCATTCAGATTCGTGGGGTTGGTACATTCGGGGGAGAAACGAATCCCCTGGTGGTGATAGATGGTATGCAGTTCTCATCAATGACAGAGTTTAATAATCTGGCACCATCTGATATTGAATCAATTTCTGTACTAAAAGATGCATCGGCCAGTGCCATCTATGGTGCACGCGGAGCTAACGGGGTAATCATTGTAACCACTAAAGGGGGCAAAGAAGGTGATGTAAAGGTTGAATACAATAACTACTTTGGCTTACAAGAGGCTACCATTATGCCTGAATACCTTAACGCTGTTGATTATGCAGAGTTAATTAATGAAAAGTTTGCCAACGAAGGTGAAGTGGCACGTTATACACCAGAACAGCTTGAATTAATTAAGAATGGCAATGCGCCTGACCAGTTTGCACAAACCAATTGGGCTGATCATGTTCTTGAAAAAGCACCTATACAAAATCATTATCTGTCGTTGTCAGGAGGTAATAAAAAAACTAAGTTCCGATTATCATTGGGTTACCTGGATCAGGATGCGATTTTGGTTGGAAAATACAAATCACAGCGTTACAATTTCAGACTAAACTTAAATAGCAAGGTTAAAGATTGGTTAACTATCAACAATAACTTTAACGGATATTGGAAGGCCTTTAACGGCCCTAAAGGTGGCGCCGATGCAGTTAATGAAATTATGTATCAATTCTCGCGTAATGCTCCAACGATTCCGGTATATCTATCAAATGGTGAATACGGACATGTTGATGGGGCTTTTTACAATCAGAATGCATCCTTAATGACTAAGAATGCAGTTCGGGAATTAAATCTTGGTAACTACGAGCAGGATCAATACACGATTAACGATCGTTTAGCTGTTAATATCACCCCATTATCAGGGCTATCCATTGAGTCGAGTGGAACTATAAATATGCGATTTACCAACACTTCTAATTTCACACCACGCTGGGAGATGCGTGACTGGAATGGTGACCTGGTTAACTACAATGAGTTTAATTCGCTAAGGAATGAGGCTGCATTCTATTATAAGCTGATGAATGAAAATGTTGCCAAATATACACGCCAGTTTGGAGAGCATAATATTACCGGAATGATGGGAACATCGGTAATCTATGAAACGAGTGATGGTTTTAATGCTTCCCTTTCAAACTTTCCTTCGGATGATTTAGAAGAGTTAGGTGCAGGTGGTGTCTTAGATCCATCGGTTGGAGGAAGCAAGTGGGAAGAATCATGGTTCTCGGTATTTGGTCGAATCAACTACAGTTTTAAAGATCGTTACTTGTTAGAAGCTAACTTAAGACGAGATGGTTCAAGCCGATTTGGTCCCGATAATAAATACGGTGTTTTTCCATCGTTCTCAGGAGGATGGCGTATTAGTGAAGAGCCATTTATGGATAACCTTTCCGATATTTTTGCTAATCTGAAGTTAAGAGGTAGCTGGGGAGTAAGTGGTAATGACCGTGCAGTCAAAAGATATGCATATAGCCAGGCTTATAACTCTGGATTGGACTATGTATTGGGCGTTGAAGAAGCACCGGTTGGAGGCGTTGCCCTCACATCACTTGCCAATCCTGCAATAGCTTGGGAAGAGACTACTCAGTTTGATATTGGTTTGGATGCCGGGTTTTTAAACAACAGGCTTCAGCTTGTTGCTGATTATTTCGAGCGAGAGAGTAAGGATGTATTGTATCAGAACTTTCCTATACCATCAACATTAGGTGTATCATCACTTCCTGCACAGAATGTCGGAGACATTATTAATAAAGGTTGGGAATTAGGGATTAATTACTTCCAAAAAGTTGGTGATTTTGAATTTTCAATTGGAGGTAATGTTACCAATATGTTCCTGAATGAAGTAACCAGCCTTGGAGCGGGAGGTGAGGAAACAATTACTAATTCTTCTATTGTTAGAGTTGGTGAAGTTTTTAACGCATATTATGGATTGGAGGCCATTAGCATCTTCCAAACACCCGAAGAAGTTGCTGACGCACCTGTACAATTTGGAGGAACAACCACTTCACCGGGAGATATCCGCTATAAAGATCAATTAACAGTTGATACCGATGGCGATGGTATACCTGATGCTGGTGATGGCGTTATTAATGATGACGATAGAGTTGTGATTGGTAATCCTCATCCCAAATGGATCTATAGTTTTAATGCTTCGGCATCTTATAAAGGATTTGACATGAGCTTTAACTTCCAGGGGTTAGCAGATGTGGATCGTATCATGATGGGTAACGGACAAACACCAATGACCGATGACCGAAGAAACGTATTGAGTTATTGGAAAGATCGATGGACCGAAGATAATCCGAGTGCCTCATTACCTCGATTAGGACGAAATTTCCAGAATGACAGAGTTTCAAGTTTTTATGTGGAAGATGGTTCATACCTGAGGTTGAAAAACCTGGAATTTGGATATACATTACCAAAATCGATATTGTCACAGGCGGGCATCGATAAATTCAGAGTATTTGTTTCAGGACAGAACCTCTTGACTTTTACCAAAATGGACAATTTCGATCCCGAAAGGAAATCAACCAACGTGAATGCACGAAATGTACCGTTAACCAAGGTTTATACAGTTGGTGTTAATTTATCATTCTAATTTGAAAAGTGAAGAAGTAATGAAAAAGTATTTAATATATATCGCAATAGCCATATTTAGCTTGGGATGTTCGGAGGATTTCTTAACCCTTAAGGACCCGACAAATATTGCAGAAGATAACTTTTGGCAAAGTGCCAATGATGCACGTTTGGGAATTAATGGTATTTATACGGTTCTTCAAGCTAACGGTATGTATGGTGGTCATTTGAATGGAGGCATGGGAATGCCGGCATACGATTGTTTATCTGATAATGAATACAACGCCTGGAAGTGGGAAGGCGGAGGGATTTTCGTCGTTGGTAGTATTGATCCATCACATTGGTTCTTCAGTGGTTTATGGAATGACCTTTATAAGGGTATTGTGCGTTCCAATTCTGCTATAAAGAATATTGGGATGATGGATGAGTCAGTTATTTCAGAAGAGGATAAAAATAACTATCTGGGTCAGGCCTATTTTCTGAGGGCTTTATTTTATTATCACGTGGCATTGTATTTTGAAGAAGCACCACTGATTACAGAACCACAAACACTGGAGGAGGCTTATGTACCGAAAAATACTGAGGCTGAGCTTTGGCAACAGGTATTCGATGATCTTGATAAGGCAATTGAAATTCTGCCATTACCTGCTGATCAGGATGAAAAAGAATATGGTTATGCAACCAAGGGTGCAGCATTGGGACTGCTTTCCCGAGTTGCTTTATACAAAGGACAGCATAATGATGTGCTTGAAGCAACACAGGAGTTACTATCATTAGGATATAGTTTAGATCCTGATTACGAGCAGTTGTTCACCTATGCTGGTGAAAACTCAGATGAGATTGTTTTTCCGGTTAAATTCTTATATGGTGACCTATATTCAAATGGCGAGAAATTTTCTGCCACATTCCTGCCGAAGCCAAAAGTGGATGTACAACCTATGCCAAATATGGTGAATGATTATTACTGTAATGATGGTTTACCAATTGATGATCCTGCATCAATTTACAATCCGGATGATCCAAAAGAGAATCGCGATCCGCGTGCCATCGCATCTGTATATTTTAAAGGAGATATCTTCCTTAAAGATCCTGAGAAAGTTTTTACAGGGAATACAAACACCAAGTTTGGTTTGAAGAAATACGTCCGTGATGATGTAGACGTTTATGAAAGAGCCGTTTTTGAGGCTGGTTCGCAGGACTTTTATCTGATTCGTTATGCTGATGTATTGCTAATGCGTGCAGAAGCTTTGGTGGAATCAGGAAGTGTTGGTCAGGAAGTCTATGATTTAATTAATACTGTTCGTCAGCGAGTTAATATGCCAACAGTTGAATCTGTTGAGGGCAATGGATTATCACAAGATCAGTTAAGAGAGATTATACGTCACGAACGCCGTGTTGAATTGGCATTCGAAGGTCTTCGTTTCTATGACCTTAAGCGATGGGGTGAAATGGAGGAAGGATACAATCGAATTGCCACTGACGCCATCCAAGGATATCTGCCATTGTATCAGGGAAAGAAGTCTGAGGTGTTTGCCATTCCGCAGGAAGAAATTGATGTGAATAAGAATCTTGTTCAGCATCCGGCCTGGCAATAGGTAAAGTGATAAAAACGGGGCAAGAGTACCTGAAGTTTAGTTTTATCCTCTCTTTTCATCTGTTAAACAATATTGAAATGAAGAAATTATTAATGATATTAAGTGCCGTGGTATTCTTAACGGCATGTGAGAAGGAGACACCGGGATTTGATCATGAATTACCTCCAAAAGAAGATATCCCGACAACAATTACCAAGAAAGGTGTATGTTTAACCACCAATGGGTTTACCTGGTCGTCACGTGTTTCTGATTTAAAAGGACATTGGCATTATTCATGGGGACACGAGTTGAAGGATATGGAGCCGGAAAACATTGAGTTTGTACCTATGTTCTGGGGCCGTCAGGTAAGCGATGAAAAGGTGGAGTACCTGAAGCAGTTAAAGGCTGAAGGTAAAATCGAATATGTTTTAGGTTTTAACGAACCGGATGGTGAAGACCAGGCAAATATGACTGTTGATGAGGCAATCGCATTATGGCCTAAATTAGAGTCAATTGGTTTGCCACTTGGTAGTCCGGCTCCTGTTGGCGGCACCAATGAATGGATGAACGAGTTTATGACACGTGCAAAAGCAGAAGGTTTACGCATCGATTTTGTTGCCATGCATAAATACCCTGGTCCAAATGCAGAATCTTTTTTGCAAAAAGTAAAAGAGGTATATGAGGCTTATGGATTGCCAATCTGGATTACAGAGTTTGCAGTGGCTGACTGGAATGCGACTACAGTTGAGGATAATAGATATACGCCAGAGCAGGTACTGGCTTTTATGAAAGCTGTTCTGCCTCAGCTGGATGCACTTGATTATGTTGAAAGATACGCATGGTTCTCAGGTCAGCCTGATAATAATGCCCTGGCACCATCTGCTTTGTTTGATGCTGATAATAACCTGACACCACTGGGACAGTATTATGCCTATTACACACCAAATGAAGAAATAGGACCAGGTGTGGAAGCTCCTATCTATGATAATGTTGAGGGTAACTTAGTTGAAAACGGAAATTTTGGTAACTACAATGTCTATGGAACAACAGATAACCTGTCGGAGGCTGAGGCACTTGCCAAAACTGTTGGATGGTATGGCTATCAGTTCGCAGCTGAGCCTGATGATGCAGTTGAAGGATGGGCTTGCAAAATGTTAAACGGTTGGAGCGGTGATTCAGGTCTTAACACTAAGTTTCCTGTTACAGCCGGTAAAACATTGAGCATCACCTATTCGGTAAAGTGGTTAGGCCTCGATGGCGGTATTAAAATGGTTATTAAGGATCACGATACCAATACGAAGCTGACTTTACCGGCAGAAGCTGTGCCAGTTAAAGCATCTGAAAATAATCAGTGGGAAACTATTTCTTATGAATTTACTGTTCCGGACGGGGTTTCTAATCTGCGTTTTACTTTCTGGAAAGGAAAAGGAACATCACCGTGCTTAATTGACGAAGTAATAGCTAAGGAGAAATAAGCTGTTTTTGCCAGAAATAGTCTCTATCAGACCAATAAAGGGGGGGATTCAATCTCCTCCGCTATCAGTATTTTAACTAAATTTTATATTATGAAAAAATCTTTACTTTTCATGGCCCTTGCTATGGCCTTTAGTGTAGCAACAAAAGCTCAAACGACTGTTTGGTCCGACAACTTCGATAGTTATACAGCACCGACTAACCTGGTAACAGAAGGTTACGAAGTATGGGAGGGTACTGTAAATGCAGTAGATGCAGCAGCCAACGGAATTACTGCTGTTTCTGGTGCTAATGTTGCAAAATGTAGCCCAGGATCAACATTAAATATCTACCTGAGAAAAACTATTGAGCTTGAGGGTGGCAAGCAATACACCTATTCTGCATCCACAATGCAGGCTGAAGGGAAGAAACATTTTATTCAGGTTGTTGTTGATGGAACCACATTAAAAGCAGAAGGTACAAATACATCATGGCAAAGTAAATCAATTACCTTCACCCCATCTGTTACTCAAGATGTGGTATTAACAACATACATGTATTTTAAAGAACTCACCATGTATGTAGATGATATGAAATTGACTCAGGATACACCTACATCAATTAAGGATGATGAAACAATCAACCTGACAGTCACACCAAATCCATCAAACGGTATTTTCAGAATAACGGCATCAGAAACATTGAATTCTGTTGAAGTATATAATACGGCTGGTCAATTGGTGAAAAAGCAGACAGCCGGTAATGCCGATGATGTGACTCTTGATATGAGTGCTTATTCGCGCGGTTTATATGTGCTAAAGCTGGAATCTGCCAATGGTAACTATTGTACTAAAAAAATAATGCTGAAATAAGGAACAAAGACTTAATAGTTTACAGTACCAATAAAGCAGTCATCTGCGATTAGCAGCTGGCTGCCATTTGATTGGTACTGCTTTTTGATCTTAAGTTATTCTGGTAATTATCTGCGAGTGAAAGGATGTATTTAACCGGATGCCTTAATGGAGGTGGTATCGCCCAGGTCGCAAAAATGTTGAAATCTCATTGTGTTAACAATCATCGTATGAAAAGATATTCCTTAGTGCTCATTTTAGTTTTCATTAGTCTTTCGGTTTGGTCGACGAATTATTATATAAACGCATTAATGGGGAGCGACAATAATTCTGGCTTAAAAGAAAGCGATGCATTTAAAAGTCTGGATAAAATGAATACGATACGGCTAAAAGCAGGTGATAAAATATTGTTAGCAGAAGGTCAGACTTTTAAAGGAAGTCTGATATTGCAGAGTATAAGTGGAGAAGAAGGTAGTCCGGTAATGATTGAAGGCTATTCGACTGATAAAACTTCCAAAACCCATCGGCCTGTTATTGATGCCTGTGGATTTCTGAATGGTATTTTTATTAATAATTGCAGTCATATTGAGCTAAGAGGTATTGAAATATCGGCCAATGGAGGTGAAAACAAAACAATTCAGCAACAAAAGCAAATGCGTTGCGGCGTACTGGTAACAACATCTGAACCTGGTCAGTTTATTAATATCAGGCTGAGTGACTTGGTTATTCGTGATGTGTTTTATGAAGAGCCTGGATTTGAACGAGGTGCAGATGAGGTGAAAACTGCCAATGGCCGCCAAAACTATGGATGGGGAATCCGCTTCATCAATATAACTCCCGATGCTCAGCTGAATAATCTGACAGTAGAAAATTGTCACATTTCTAACGTGGCACACACCGGAATAAAGTTTACCGGAAAAGATAAAAATATTCAGAATATTCATGTGTTTGATAATAGGATCTTAGAAACTGGAGGACCTGGTATACAAATGTCTGAAGTTCACCAGGGGCACGTTAAAGGCAACCAGGTAAATTCTTCGGGAAGTAACAATGATTCGCGTAAATGGGGGAGAGGCAGTGGCCTCTGGACATGGGGAAGCTCCAATGTAATTATCGAGCACAATACATTTAAAAATGCCAATGGGCCGGGTGATTCAGCCGGCTGTCATATCGATTATAATTGTAACAACGTGATTGTTCAGTGTAATCTTAGTGTTAATAATGCCGGCGGATTCTGCGAAATACTGGGGAACAATTATAATTGCGCCTATCGCTATAATGTCAGTGTTAATGACGGGTATCGTGTGAAAGGGGAAAACGGTGCTTTTCAGGAGGGGAAGATATTATGGTTAAGTGGATACCGAGGGAAAAGGGAACGAAGCGGCCCTTTTAATAGCTATTTCTACAACAATACTATCTATGTAGGTAAAGGAATAGTTGCCAAAATTGCAATTGATAGGGCTTCGACAGGTTTGTTGATCGCTAATAACATTTTCTGTATTAAAGGCGATAGTAAGGCTGTTTTAGGCGATCAGTATAATCCCGAGAAATCTGGTTCATCAAAAGTTCGCGACATTGTTTTTAAAAATAACCTCTACCTGAAGAAGAATAATTGGCCGGATGAAGTTTTAATTGAGGATGAAAACCCGTTCTATGGTAACCCTCAATTTGCAAATGCAGAAGGTCAGCAACTTATAGATTATCGTCCGTTAAAAACTAATCTGATTAAGGACAAGGGTGTTAAGATTACATTGATCCCTAACGATAGTATCGGTATTTATATAGGTTTAGAAGTTCCATATGATATACTTGGTAACAAAATAAAAGCTTTGCCTGATTTAGGGGCAATTGAGGTGGACTAATGGTTTAATATTGAATTAAACGAATGCGAGCCTTAAGAAAAGTGACAATAATCTACGGTTTATAATAAACGCATAAAAATGACCGATTTTACCAACCTTACCATAACATAAAAAGATATAACAATATAGGAAAGATGAAGAAGCTTTTAATGGTACATGTTTTAATGCTGGTTGTGAGTTTAACTTTTGCCGATAAGAGACCTGAGTGGGATAACGTAAAAGTTTTGCATATTAATAAGGAAGAACCGCATACAACAATGATGGTTTACGGATCAGCTAAGTCGGCTCTAAGTTATGACAAAGAGCAATCCGATTTTTATCAAAGCCTGAATGGTCAGTGGCGTTTTAATTGGTCAAAGAACCAGGACAGCCGTCCACAGAATTTTTACCAGACAAGTTTCGATGATTCAAAGTGGAGAAGTATTCCGGTTCCATCCAATTGGGAATTACACGGATACGGCATACCTATCTATACCAATGATACTTATCCTTTTGAGAAGGATGAATTAAAAGCTCCGAAAGAATGGAATCCTGTCGGGTCTTACCGTCATTCATTTAGTATTCCTGAAACTTGGGATGGTCGTGAGGTATACATCAATTTTGATGGAGTTCAGTCAGCGTATTATGTGTGGGTTAACGGTAAAAAAGTAGGATACTGTCAGGGGAGTCGCACTCCAGGCGAATTTAATATCACCAGATATCTGAAAGAAGGAAACAACCAGTTAGCTGTTGAAGTATATCGCTGGAGTGATGCCTCATATCTTGAGGATCAGGATTTTTGGCGATTGAGCGGTATTTTCAGAGATGTTTATTTGTGGTCTACACCGAAAACACATATCCGTGATTTTGTGGTAAGTGCTACTTTGGATGATTCCTATCAAAAAGGACTTTTCCAATTAAACGGAGAACTTGTTTCAAAATCTAAAGCTGCCATAACAATTGATTTTGAATTACTGGATGCAAGTGACAAACCTCAGTTAAAAGGATCATTACCCGTAAATGCCAGAAAAGGACTGGTAGAATTCTCATCAGACGAATATTCAATTGAGAATGTTAATAGTTGGAATGCAGAATCACCTTACCTGTATCAACTCCAATTAACTCTAAAAGATAAGGATAACAAAGTGTTGGAGGTGATCCCTCAAAAAGTTGGTTTCCGAAGCATTGAAATAAAAGAAGGTAAGCTTTTGGTAAATGGGGTGCAAGTGTTGTTTAAAGGAACAAACCGTCATGAGCACCATCCTGAAACAGGGCATTATGTAACGAAAGAAGACATGATGCGCGACATTGTCTTGATGAAGCAAAATAACATCAATGCGGTTCGAACTTCACATTACCCCAATACACCGGAATGGTATGCCTTATGTGATGAATATGGAATCTATCTGATCAATGAAGGAAACATTGAAACCCACGGTTTTGGTAATAAGGGCGATAACCGTTTGACATGTTCACCTGAGTGGGAAGAGGCCTATATTGATCGCGTTGCCCGCATGGTATATCGTGATCGCAACCACCCTTCAGTTATTATCTGGTCAATGGGTAATGAAAGTGGAGATGGGCCTAATGCAAAAAAGGTTCATGAATGGGTGAATCAGATAGATGCTTCGCGTCCTTACCTTTATGAAGGGACAACCCGCAAAGGAGGGCGCGATTATGCTGATGTTTATTCACGCATGTATGCTACTCCTGATGAGTGTCAGCAAATCATTAAAAAATATGCTCACATGCCATTTCTCTTGTGTGAGTATACACACGCAATGGGGAATAGTAACGGTAATCTAAAGGAATATTGGGATTTGGTGTATGCCGATAACAATTTCCAAGGTGGTTTTGTATGGGATTGGATGGATCAGGGATTAAAACAAGAGGTGCCAGCTAAATATAAAGCAAGTTCAGGTAAGGAGCATTTTTATGCCTACGGTGGTTGGTGGGAAAATGCCAGAGGTGTTCACCACGACGGAAACTTCTGTATGAATGGTCTTTTAGCTTCAGATTGGACTCCTCACCCCGGATTAAATACAATAAAATATTTCTATCGCAATATTCATGTTGAAGCGATAGATATTGAGTATTTGGAATTTAAGATCACAAATTGGTATGAATTTTCAAATGCAAGTGATTGGGTCGATGGTAAATGGCAATTGCTGGAAGATGGTGAAATTGTAAGCAATGGAAATATGTCTGCACTGGACATACCAGCACGAGCCTCAAAGACGGTTAAGGTTAATGTAAACGATTATCAACTTAAGCCGGGTAAAGAATACCACCTGACCTTTAGTTTTGTACTTAACAAGGATACGTTCTTTGCTGAAAAAGGACATGAACTTGCCTGGGATCAGTTCAAATTGACAAACAGTAAAATTGAGTCGGAAAGCAGAGCTCCATCAAGCATTCCTCAGTATCGCATTGAAGGTCGTGAGGTGTATGTTTGGGGCGATGGATTCTCAATTTTGTTCGATAAGCTAAACGGTCGATTGGAAAAGTATTATTTAGGTGAAGACTTAATAATTAAGTGTGGTCCAAGTCCAGATTTCTGGCGTGTACCTACGGATAATGACCGTGGTGCCGTGAAAGGCGGAAATCGCAAGTTACCACAGTTAGGTATTTGGGAAAAGGCATCTGCTTGGTTGATTGATGACTTTACTATTGAAACGATAGGGACAGATATCGTTTTGAAGGCAATAGGAAAGCTGCCATTGATTGATGCCAGCTATCAGCAAACATACGTTGTTAATAACCATGGAGAAGTAGAGGTTAACTGTCAATATAAAGCTGGTGATGAGCAACTGCCAATGATTCCTCGAATCGGAACTGATATGGTTATTACTCCTGATTATGAGAATATTCAATGGTATGGTCCAGGCCAAAACCCAACTTATGCCGATCGAAATATTGAGAAAGTGGGGATATATACGTCTACGGTTACCGATCAATGGGTTGAGTACTCGAAGCCTCAGGAGAACGGCTATAAGATGGATGTCCGATGGTTTACATTGAAGAATTCAAACGGTAAAGGGTTACGGTTTGTTGGAGCGCCTCATGTTGCTTTTGGTGCATCACATTATAGTAAAAAAGATATCCAAAAAAGTGATTATTCATTTGAATTGGTTAAGCAACCAGATATTTTCTTAAATGTGGATTATAAGCAAATGGGTATTGGCGGCACAACCAGTTGGTTAATGCAAGCATTCCCGCGTAAAGATTACAGAATAATGAATGCAGATTATAATTTCTCTTATAAGATTGAACCACTTTTAAAGTGATAGATAGCACCTAATGTATTGATTTTGAAAACAAAGAATTATGATACAATGTAGCATAAAACTTGGGATATGTTTCTTAACTATTTGGATCACATTTGGTAACCTCAAAGCCAAACCAAAATCAGAAATGCCTCCAAATGTCATCATTATCTTAACAGATGATCAAGGCTATAGAGATGTTGGTTTTAATGGATGTAAGGATATACCAACACCAAATATTGATCGTATTGCCGATAATGGAGTGAAGTTTACCAATGCCTATGTGACTTATGCTGTGTGTGGGCCAAGTCGGGCCGGAATCATGACTGGTCGGTATCAGGATCGTTTTGGATTTGGAAGAAACCCCTTGCTCGCACCAAACGATACGCTGCAAGGGTTGCCTTCATCTGAAGAAACTCTTGCAACTGTGCTAAAGCGTTCAGGTTATACCAGTATGGCTTTGGGTAAGTGGCATTTGGGAGTACACAAAAGTCAATATCCTTTAAATAGAGGATTTGATGAATTCTTCGGTTTTTTATCAGGAGGTCATCACTATTTTCCGGAAGAGTGGACTTTAAATGATATATCCGAAGTTAAATCGCAGTTTGATGGTTACCGGACGAAGCTGATGCGCAACAATGGGCGTATTAATGAGAAGGAATACTTAACCGAAGCACTGTCACGTGAGGCTGTATCATTTATTGATCGCAATAGTGATAAGCCTTTTTTTATCTATCTGGCATATAATGCGCCTCATGCACCAATGCAGGCTACTGAAAAATATTTGAAGCGTTTCAAACATATTGACGACAAAAAAAGAAGGACATATGCTGCGATGGTCAGTGCTGTAGATGATGGCGTGGGTCTGGTGCTTGATAAGTTGGAAGAGAAAGGTATCAAGGAAAATACAATCGTGTTCTTCCTGTCCGACAATGGAGGACCTGAAGAGAAAAATGGCTCCGATAATGGTTCCTTACGCGAAGGTAAAAGCAGTTTATTTGAAGGAGGAATTCATGTGCCATTTGCTATGCAATGGCCAGGAAAAATTCCAGGAGGAATGGTGTACGAAAAACCGGTGATATCGCTTGATATGTTTGCTACTGCTGTTAAACATGCTAACGCTTCCGCAAAAAATCAGCTCGATGGTGTTGATCTCTTGCCTTTTGTAAGTGGTAAAATACAAGACGAACCTCATCAGGCCTTATATTGGCGGAAATATGATCAGAAAGCATACGCAATAAGAAAAGGTGACTTAAAGGTGATTAAATACCAGAGCGACCGGGATCAGCTTTACAATCTGTCTGATGACATAAGTGAAGAAAAACCTTTGGACATTAATGCTGATCAAAATTATAGTACCATAAAAGAGGCTTATCAACGATGGGTGGATGAGATGAAGGATCCTGTTTTTCTGGGCTTATTGCAGGACAAGAAATACAGCAAGCAAAACCCGGATAGATACAAAATACTTAATCCTTATCATCCAGATTCGCATACCATTAAGGTGCCGGATGGTTATGAATTAATCTGGTCAGACGATTTTAATGTCAATGGTAAACCCAATGAGAAGTACTGGAATTATGAAGAAGGTCTCGTGCGTAATCATGAGTTGCAATGGTATCAGTCAGATAATGCCAATATTAAAGATGGCGTATTGGTAATAGAAGGAAGACGTGAGGAGGTTTGCAATAAGAACTATGATAAAACCAGTTCAGATTGGCGCCAACAGAGACCAAAGGCTCAATATACATCTGCTTGTATCAAAACCAATGATAAGTTTTCTTTTCAGTATGGAATTATGGAAGTAAGGGCTCGAATCGACACAAGTTTTGGTATGTGGCCTGCCATTTGGACTTTAGGTGTTGAAAACCGCTGGCCTGCGAACGGCGAGGTGGATCAATTAGAGTACTATCGTCATGAAGGTGAAGCCAAAATACTGGCAAATGCTGCCTGGGCAAATGCGAAGATGAAGCCTGTTTGGGATTCAGCTAAAATACTCTTTAAATACTTTTTAGAACGTGAACCTGATTGGGCGCAAAGATTCCATATATGGAAGATGGAGTGGACCGAGGATTACATTCATCTTTATCTGGATGAAGAGCTCTTAAATGAAATTGATTTATCCAAGACCATCAATGCCGATGGTAGTAATCCATTCCATCAACCTCAATATATCCTTCTAAATCTGGCTATTGGATCTAATGGTGGTGATCCATCTAACACCACATTTCCAAGAAAGTTTGAGGTGGACTATGTGCGTGTTTTTCAAAAGCGTAACGATAAATTAAATGATTAGAATAAAGATTTATTTATGTCTGGCACTATCAAGTTTTATTAACCTGGAAAGTGTATATGCCCAAATGATTGACGAAGCAACTCCGGCGAATGCTTTGCCTCTTCTTCTAAATGCCACAGTTGATAACTGGTTGCTTGATTTTAGCGATGAGTTCAATGAATCAACAGTTAATTCATTAAAATGGAATGTACTGGAAAGTTCAAAAAGCAGAGCACCTCGTCCCGATTTAGGTATCGATGACTGGTGGTGGACAGAAGATAATGTGTGGCAGGAAAATGGGGATTTAGTCTTACGGGTAACTAAAGAAGATCATAATACCATGCATTGTGGATCAGTTAATTCCAACGACTTGTATGAAACAAAGTATGGTTTTTTTGAGGCACGGATAAAAATTGCAGATGCATCAAAAGGAACACATACGGCTTTCTGGTTTCAGGGAGATAACATGGACAATGTAGATGGAACAGCTAATGATGGAGCCGAGATAGATGTTTTCGAATCAGCTTGGCTGGACGACTACACCAAATCGGTGATACATATCGATGGTTACGGAGCCAATCACCAGGCGAATACAAAGAAGTATACTATACCCGGTATTCATAATGGAAATTACCATACCTGGGGTTTTCACTGGACTGAAGATTTTATGGATACCTATTACGATGGTGAGTTTAAAGTTCGTTACGATGATCCTAAATGGGTTGTTCAGTCTCCAGAGTTTTTGTGGTTATCTGATGGCGCAAGTTTTGGAATTAAAGGTGATTACTTTACTAGCGAGCCTGTTGGAACATTAACATACGCTTTTGTTGATTATGTGCGGGTATGGAAAAGTGAGTTCTATGATTCTTCAACAGAATTGGAATGTGAAAACTTAAACAGCTCGTCACCAAGCGAGACAGATATCCAGATTATTAATAATGCAGGAGCCAGTGGACAAAAGCATGTTAAACTATCCAGTACTTCAGTTGGGAACGCTATTATATTTGATGTGCCAATTGAAAAGAGTGGTCATCATAAGCTGACTATTCAAGGTTTAACCTGGTCATCATTTGGAAAATATAGCTGTGCCATTAAAACATCAAATGGTGACTGGCAAAGTTTAGGTCTAAATATTGATTTTTACTATACTAATTCATCACAAATAACACAAGACAGCGATGAGATTCAACTTGATGCTGGTTCCTATCAGCTAAAACTGACATGTGAGGGGAAAGATAATGCTTCGTCAGGTTACGTCGGTTCTTTTGATAAAATTACCATCAACAGTCGAACCAACATTGTCGCAACAGTCGCCAAAAATAAAAATGCGAATAAACTAAGCATTTATCCAAATCCAACTAACAAAATGTTGAAAATATCAGGACTTGAAAAACCAACGCAAATCTCGATATATAACATTTCTGGTATTCAGGTCATGCAGGCTATTACTCAAAATCAGGTTAAAGTTGATCAACTTAGCGAAGGATTATATCTGATTCGCATTAAAGATGAAGTATTCAAACTCAGAAAATATTAAATTAGAAAACTATATTGTGTGGTATGAGAATTATACAACTAATTAGATCGGTTGCGATTGTTGCCTTAATGACATTGTTGATATTTGGATGTCAGCAAGGTAAACCAGATTCAACTGTTACCAAAAAACCGAATGTCATTGTTATGTTATTGGATGATGCAGGCTATGCTGATTTTGGTTTTGCCGGTTGCAAAGATTTAAAAACTCCTAATATTGATAGGTTGGCTTACAATGCAATGCGCTTTTCGGATGCTCATGTAACAGCTTCGGTATGTGGGCCAAGTCGGGCCGGGCTAATGGTTGGCAGGTACCAACAACGTTTCGGGTTTGAATGTAACCCTCCGGCAGAATATTCAGGTATTGATTTAAACCAAAAAACCTTGGCAGATGCCATGAAGAAAGCTGGTTATCAAACAGCTGCATTTGGTAAGTGGCATTTGGGTGAAGGACCAGAATATCGTCCAAATAAACGTGGGTTTGATTACTTCTGGGGGTTTTTAGCTGGAGGTCGCAGTTACTTTCCTAATAAAAAGCAGGATAGAGAAGGAACGCAACATAGCATTCGTGAGAACGATACTTTTACACAATTTGAGGGTTACCTAACTGATCGTTTAGGGGATAAAGCTGTTGAATACATCGAAAAACATAAAGAGCAGCCATTCTTTATGTATTGGGCTCCCAATGCAGTGCACACGCCAATGGAAGCCACAAAAGAAGACCTGGCTCTTTTCGGTGGCCACCAAAGGCAAACATTAGCTGCTATGACCTGGTCACTTGATCGGGCGATTGGTAAGATTATTACAAAGTTGAAAGAAGAAGAGTTGTTGGATAATACATTGATATTCTTTCTAAGTGATAACGGCGGTGCGCATAATAATCAATCTTCAAATTTGCCATTGAAAGGATTTAAAGGAAACAAATATGAAGGAGGTCACAGGGTACAGTTTTTTGTACACTGGCCTGAAGTCATCAGTACTGGAAAACAGTTTGATGGTTTAACTTCCGCACTTGATATTTTTGCTACTAGTATTGATGTTGCCGGATTACCTGTTGATAAATCGTTAGATGGTGTCAGCCTTGTTCCTTATTTGAAAGGTGAAAAAACAGGTGACCCTCATGATAAACTATTTTGGAGGAAGGATCAGATGGCAGCTGCTCGCTTGGGTGATCATAAAATAATACGAGTCAGTAAATTAGGCTACCGTATGTATAATCTTGAAAATGATTTACAGGAAACAAACGATTTAGTTGAGGTTGAAGTGCAGAACTTTGAGCTACTAAATACGAAGTTAAGAGAATGGGAAAACGGGTTGGTCAATCCATGGTGGACCGAAGGTCCCCAATGGGATGAAATTACACGAATGATCCACAATGATTTGTATAATAACGAAGAAGTGAAAGTGAAGAACCCTGAACAACTTAAAAGTTTTAAGAATAATTAAAGTTTTTAATGTGATTAATATATCAGGGATTCTGAGCAACTATTTGAAACCGATAGAGTATTATAAGAGTGACCCGAACCTGTCGTTCGGACCACTCTTTTTTAATACTATAGCTATACTAACTTCAAGTTACCAAAAAAGGTCGGTAAATGAAAGTTAGGTGTTTCATGGCCAATCGGATTCCATGAAAGAAAATGAGTTTGTTTTTGATTATCTCCACACTTGTAGAAATTGGCTTTGTAGTTTTGTCCTGCAGCGAAGTTTTCAACATTATTTCCAAAAACTGCTTTTGGTATTTTAATGATCATTTCCCATTCGGTAGGCGTATCTTCCAGATCAATAGGTTCGCGTCCGAGTGAAGGTTGTGTCTCAATGCTTTCAACTACTGATTCAGGTAACCATTCGCGATCTTTGTTACTGGTTCCAAGACCTACGAGGCGCGTGCCGATACAGTTAAATTCCATATTGTAATATTCAGCATCTGAAAATGCCAGAAAGAACTCCACGCAACTATCTTCCCAAACAGGTCCGTTTGTATCGGTACTTACAGCCTTTGGATGTTGTTCATTTACCTTGTAACGGAGGTACAGATTGTCTGAATCGTAAGCCATCCCAAAATTAACCTTGCTATCCACCGGATAATTCCAATTGTCATGCTCAATTGGGATGATAGCCTCAGGAAAAATTAATTCTCCTCCATCTGTTTTTTCAATCTCTTTAATTTCTAATTGGTTCATCTCTATATAAAATATTTAAGGAAATATGTTCAAGTACTTAATGAAGCACAAAAGTTAAAGAAACTAATTTATTTTTTATATCCGAGAAATGCCGGAAGCATATTGCTTCAACTAATGCAAACAAATGATGTTCTGACGATGAGCTACTGTTAATAAAATCGGGACATCAGTTTTATCCCATAAAATGACCAATGTAGCTAAGTAAAGGTAAATATTCTTTAAGCTCTTTCCTTAAATGTTTTAGTGCTTTACTAATGTGCTTTTCAACGGCTTTCTCACTAATTTCCAATTGAGCAGCAATCTCTTTGTTTTTCAAATCCAACTGACGGCTCAATAAAAACACTTCCAGACATTTGGGTGGTAATTGCTTTAAAGCATCTTGGTATTTGTCACTTAGCTCTTGCTCAATAATACTGCTAATGGTGTTTGAATTACCTTCATAATATTCAGCTTCTTTAATCGATAGCGCATCGGTTTTTCCATCAAGTTGTCGAAGTTGTTTTAAACACTTGTTGCGGGTAACACCAAATAAATAACTATTTAAAGAAGTGGATATTTCCAGATTGTTTCGTTGTTGCCAAAGAGCCATAAAAACCTCCTGAACAATATCTCTTGCTTCGTCATCCGAAATAAATTTACAAGCATAGTAAAAAAGCGATTGCGAATATTTCGAGAATAGCTCCCGGTATATATTCACATCGCCACCTTTTATGGACTGTAAAATGATTTTTTCAGATGGATTCATGGGTTTACACTTGGCATCAAATATAAGGAATCATCCTATAAAACAAACTGAGAAAAGTTTTTTGAATAAAACACAACTATTGAGGTAGGGTAAAACTTGTTTTCTGGAACTTATTAAAAAAGCACAGTATGGAAGTGAGTGAAGATATTCTGATTAAACATATAAAGGGAGAACTTACGGATGAAGAGAAGCTCTTTGTTGATGAGCAGATTAATGCAAATGAAAGTTTGTATTTACAGTACCTTCAGTTGAAAGATGTTTGGGATTATGCAGCTCTTAAAACGAATGCCTATGACTATAATGCATCAAAAGAGTGGGAACAACTTTCAGTAAAGATACCATTCGTGAAGAACAGACAGATCAGGTTTAGGCGAGTTGTCGGAGTTGTTGGAATAGCTGCTTCTTTAATATTAGCATTCTTTATCGGTAATGTATTTGATAGTGTAAACAAAACTGAATTGGACTTTGCGAGTGCACATGTATTTACCGCTCCAGCTGGTCAGTTAACTACTATTAAGTTGGCAGACGGTTCTGAAATTACTTTAAATGAAAGCTCTCAGCTAAAAGTTCCGTTAGAGTTTGGCAAAACAAACCGTAAAGTGAATCTGGATGGCGAGGGCTATTTCAAAGTCAGCAAGAATAAGGATTTGACGTTCTCTGTGATATCTGGTAAGCAGGAAGTAAAAGTACTGGGAACAATCTTTAACATCAGGGCTTATAAAAATGAAAGCAGAATGATTACAAGTCTTGAAGAAGGAGTTGTTCGCTGGGAACTGGAAGGTCAGCATATTACATTAAAACCAGGCATGCAGGTGGTATATGACTCTAAAAAGGAAAGTATTGAGCAAAGGGAGATTGATGTCAATAGCATTAAGCAGTGGGCTTTGGGCAGGTATCAATACGAAGATGCGCCATTCGAAGAGATTATATCTGTTATTGAAAGGTGGTACGGTGTGGAAGTTAAATGGAATGCTAAAGAGTTTGAAGGCAAGCATTTCAATGGTGTAATAAAGCGTTCGTCACCATTGGAGGAGACTTTAAGTCTGATGGAACTGATGACTCCGATAGATTATACAGTTAAAGGGAAGATAGTAACGATAAAGCGAATGAGATAAACAAAAAAATCGGGAGATGCTACCAACATTTCCCGATTCAGTAATGATGTCTTGCAGGACATCACAATAGTAATTTAACATTTCAAATTTATGAAAAAAAAGTGGAACTGTTGCTTCCTCTTTAAGGAGAGGACTACAACTAAATTCGTGAGGGTTATGAGACTAACCATGGTCATGTTGATTGCATCTTTTATGCAAATTGCGGCGAACTCTTACTCACAAAGTAAGAACAATATCTCGTTGAAGGTAAAAAATGCAACAATTGAGGAAGCTTTGAAAACCATTCAGAGCAATTTGGGTATTGATATTTATTTCCAGTCGGAAATGATACCACAAGGTGCAAAAGTTGACATTGATGCACAATCGTCTTCCATTGCAGAAATAATGGAAACGGTATTAGAAGGTACCGGACTTACCTATCGAATGATCGAAGAAAACATTGTGATCGTGCCTGAAACGCCTTTAGAAATGAGCTCTGTACAACAACAAATTACTATTACAGGTAAGGTGACAGATGTGAATGGAGAGCCTTTACCTGGTGTGAATGTATTTGAAAAATCAAACACAACCAATGGTGTCATTACAGGTATTGATGGAGCCTATACAATCAATGTTTCATCACCTGACGCCGTATTAACTTTTTCATTTATTGGATTTGAAGAGCAGGAAATAGCGATTGCTAGCCGAACTACCATTCAGGTTGTATTGGTTGAAGAAATGACTGATCTTAACGAGGTAGTGGTCGTTGGTTATGGTGCTCAAAAGAAAGCCAATTTGACTGGTTCCGTATCGGCAGTAAAAGGCGATGACCTGGCTAAACGTACTGTGACAGATACACGTCTTGCGTTACAAGGTGCAGCAACTGGTGTTACGGTAATTGACCGAGGCGGTATTCCCGGTTCAGAAGAAGTGAGTATTAAGATTCGAGGAAACACCTCTTTATCAGCAGGCAGTGATCCGCTTGTTTTAGTAGATGGTGTTGAGATGCCAATTAAAGAGGTTAATCCGGCAGATATTGAAAGTATTTCCGTATTGAAAGATGCGGCATCCAGTTCTATCTATGGTTCTCGTGCAGCAAATGGTGTTATCTTGATAACAACTAAACGTGGTAAGGAAGGTGATTTCAGGGTAAGTTATGATGGTCATATGGGATGGCAAACGCCGGCAACACTGCCAGAATTGGTTAGTGCAGGAGATTACCTAATGTTGGTCAATGAAGCAAAAGTGAATGCAGGCTTGCAGCCAAAATATTCACAAGATTATATTGATAATACCGTATCTGGAACAGATCCGGTCAATTATCCTTATACGAATCTTTTTGAGGAATTGTATGAAACTGCCCCAATGCAGAATCATTCACTCCGTTTAAGTGGAGGAACAGATAAAGCCCGTCTGGCACTTTCTTTAAATTACCTGGATCAGGATGGTATGCTAAAGAATATCAATACTAAACGCTATGGATTAAGATTAAACACGGACTTTATTGTTAATGACCGTTTAAACGTTCGCACAGATATTAGTTTTAATCGTCGTGACAATGAGAGCCCTTCTCGTGTAGATGATGCTATTTCCAGTATTGTTGGAACTTCGCCGGTATTTTTATCGAAGTATCCAAATGGTTTATATGGATTGAACAAGGATAATAAGAGTCCGTTAGCTTTCCTCGAAGTGGGAGGTATGTCAGAAGGAGAAACGGAGTTATTAAATATGAAAGGTGGATTTGATTACAAAATCCTTAATGGATTAAAATGGACAAGTGACCTTTCATATAAATCACTGAATAAGCGTACGCATACCTTCAAATCAGAATACAAGTTTTATGATCCGTTTGAAGAAGATCGTTTGGTAACACAATGGTATCCAAGTGAACTGTTTGATTTCAGATGGTCAGAGAAAGAAACCATTTTCCGTTCACTATTAAACTATAACAAAGCATTTGGCGCACACAACTTAACTGCGTTAGCTGGTTTTGAAGCCATTGAGCACAATGCCTATCTGTTGGAAGGTGCCCGCAAAGATATCTACAGTTCTGATTATGCCGAATTGAATACAGGAGATCCGGAAACGAAAGATAACAGAGGCTATCGAGAAGACTGGGCTTTGGTTTCGTATTTTGGACGATTGAACTATGACTATAATCAGAAATATCTGTTAGAAGCCAACTTCCGATATGATGGTTCATCTCGATTTGCTGAAGGTAATAAGTGGGGCTTTTTCCCATCATTCTCTGCTGGATGGCGTATTTCTGAAGAGGGCTTTTTATCAACAACAGATTTTCTGGACAACCTGAAATTAAGAGCCTCTTGGGGTGAGTTGGGTAACCAGGATATTGGTTATTACCGTTTTTCTTCTCCTGTATTCCCTGGTTATGATTATTCGTTTAATGACAAGGAAGCCAGCGGATATTCTCAGTGGTACTATGCTAACGAAGATGTGACCTGGGAGACAACACAGATTCTTGATATTGGTTTTGATTTAACCATGTGGCAAGGCAAATTAGGCATTGTGGCTGATTGGTTTAAAAAGGATACACATGATGTATTAATGACCTTGCCAATTTCAACCATGGTTGGTTTGGCACCTGCCGAATCGAATGTTGGTAACATCCGCAATGTTGGTTGGGAAATTTCGGTTACACATAGAAACCGTATTGGTGATTTTGAATACGGTGTTGGTTTTAATATCTCAGATATCAAGAATGAGGTGGTTAGCTTAGCTGGTCAGGAAGCCACAATCAGTGGCTGGAAGATATTACAGGAAGGCGAACCTGTTTGGGCTTTATATGGGTATAAATCAGATGGATTGTTCCAGTCGGAACAGGAAATTAATGATGCGCCTGAGCAACCCAATCATGCCGACTTAAAACCAGGAGATATTAAACTTGTAGACATTAACGGCGATGAGGTGATTGATGATGAAGACCGGACAATTATTGGTTCGGATATACCACGTTATACCTATAGCATTGATTTGAATATGAGTTACAAAGGTTTTGACCTGACGGCATTACTACAAGGTGTATCGCAGGCTGAAAACTATTTCTATGGTGCGCCTAACGAAGGGCCAAACTTCGAAATTTTCACAACAACACGTGCTTTGGATCGTTGGACGCCTGATAACCCGAATGCTTCATTCCCGCGATTGGAAGATGCATCCAATAAAAATAACTACCTGTATAACGACTTTTGGATTCGAGATGCTTCGTACTTAAGGTTGAAGAATCTGCAAATAGGTTATTCATTTAATAATAATGTGCTTGATAAAATTCAAATCGAACGCTTACGATTGTATGTAGGAGGAACGAATCTGTTTACAATTACTGATGTTGAAAGTGGATTGGATCCGGAGACATATGATGGTCGACCATCTTACTATCCACCGGTATCCACTTATCTGGTTGGTATGCAAGTAACATTCTAATGGTTTTAAAATGAGAAAAATGAAGACATTAAAAATATACTTTCTTGCCCTGGTTGTAGTTCTTGGAGCAAGTAACTGTAGTGACGAATTTTTGGAAAGAACACCGAGTGACCAGGTTTCTTCTGCTACGTTCTTTCAGCAGGAAAAAGACATTGTATATGCGCTTAATGCCGTTTACGATTTAATTGGCTTTAACAGTTGGGATCGATCTTATGGTAGTGGTACCGATTTATTACGAATCGAAGTATTGACAGATAATGCAGTGGATCATCACTCGTGGAATGCGTGTTATGAATTAGGTAATGGTACGGCTAATGCTTACGACTGGTATGTGCAATACCGCTGGCAGGAACGCTATCGTGGTATACAACGTGCAAATCGCATTCTGGAAGGAGCACCCAATATAGAAGACATGGATTTGGATTACCGTAATCGATTGGTTGCTGAGACGACAGTTTTACGCGCCTATTTCTATTTCGATTTAGTATATCTTTTTGGCGATGTGCCATTCTTAACTTCAAGCATTATTCCTGATGATTGTGAGCCAATAGTTGACGAAAGCGGCAACGTGACACCAAACCCTAAATGCACTCGTACAGATAAGAATACCATTATGGATGCATTAATTGCAGATTTGGAATCGGTTGCTGATCATCTACCAAAGTCATATGATGGGGATAACAAAGGTCGTGTAACTAGAGGAACAGCTTTAACACTTAAAGCACGTATTCATTTGTATCGTGAAGAATGGACGGAAGCAGCTGCTGCAGCTAAAGCCGTGATGGATTTGGATGTGTATTCTATTTATTCTCAGTATGCAAATATGTTCGACTACCAGGGAGTTGATAATAACGAGGTGATTTTCGACATTCAGGTGATGAAAGATGTTTGGGAAGGTGAATTTTGGTTACCTAATTATGGTCCGAACTCTGTTGGAGGATGGAGTTGTTCTTGTCCTTTACAATCAATGGTGGATACTTATGAAACAACGGATGGTAAAACCATAGACGATCCGACATCTATATACGATCCGTTGCAACCATATGCTAACCGAGATCCGCGCTTGCACCATTCAATTTTATATCCGGGTCGCGAATGGCAATGGGGTGTTTATAACACCATTCCTGGCGCGACTTATCCTGGACAGGATATTGTAGCTGGTGATGACCTGACGGATGGAACAGGCGGACAGTGGAACAAAACTGCAACCGGTTACAATTGGTTAAAATATATTTCTCAGCAGGACATCGATGATGCCAATTACTGGGATAGTGGTATTCATTTTATCATTATGCGTTATGCCGAGGTATTACTAATGTATGCCGAAGCCAAAGTAGAAGCCGGAGATGTTGACCAATCAGTTTATGATGCTATTAATGAGGTACGCCAGCGTGCCGATGTAATGATGCCTATAATAACAACCGGAAAGTCAACTGATCAATTACGCGATATTATTCGTCGTGAACGTCGTGTTGAGTTGGCATTCGAAGGTATCCGACTGTATGATATTCGTCGCTGGCAAATTGCTGATCAGGTAATGCCTGGCGAAGCTGAAGGTTTAACTTATACCGATCCGGATAGTGGCGAACAAGTAACCCTATCTGGTGGTAACAGAAACTTTGATGCTGCAAAACATTATTTATGGCCTATTCCACAGGCAGAAATTGATGTTTCAGGTATCTCTCAGAACAACAATTGGTAAATTGAAACTTAGAAAGCTTATCCCGGAAAGCGTTCCGGGTAAGCTTATGCTTTAATACAACATTATTGTGGAGGACAGATGAGAAAAATTCTATTAATTAGCATATTAGCCTTCTTTGTATTGAGTGGCTTTAGCCAGGAAAAAATCTTTCCTGGAGCAGATGAAAATACACCATCGAAGGCGCAGTACTTTAGCTGGATAAATAACACCAATGAAGGTGCTACAGAAGCACACACCATGATCAATCTTGCATTTTTTGAGTGGTTGAAAGAAACCTACGGAATGCAACTCGATATTTATGCATTTGATGCAGGAGCCATCGATGGTAAACGCTTTTATGGCAGTATTTATTCCGATCGTTTTAAGAAACAATTCCCCAATGGTTTTGACCCGATTTATGAAAAAGCAAAAGATTTAGGTATCCGCTTAGGTGTTTGGGGCGGTCCTGATGGTTTTGGAACCATGGTGGAAGAGGAACAAGCGCGCATTGATCAGATGGTAAAACTTTGCCGTGATTATGAGTTTGCACTATTTAAATTTGATGCAGTGTGCGGCCCATTACCTTTGGAGAAAGAAGATGCGTTTATCCGCATGATGAAGCAATGTCGTGAATACAGTCCCGATCTGATCTTGTTGAATCATCGATTAGGTCTTCAGAAATCAGAGCCATATGCCACAACCTTTTTATGGGAAGGGTATGAGACATACATCGATGTGTTTATGACAAACGATATCACAGCTCCTCACAACAGAGCAGGAGCACTTACCAGGGGCTTACCACCAGAAATGAAACGTTTGACTGAAGATCATGGCGTATGCCTTTCTTCCTGTCTGGATTATTGGGAAGACGACCTGGTGTTACAGGCCTTTAATCGTTCATTGATTCTGGCGCCTGAACTATATGGTAATCCATGGTTGCTGCGTGATGATGAATTTTCGCAATTAGCACGTTTCTTCAATTTGCATCGCAAGTATGGTCATATATTGGTCAACGGCATGGAACTGCCTGAGTCGTATGGACCACATGCCGTTTCACGTGGTGATGATCGAACTCGTATGTTAACGCTTAGAAACCTGGACTGGAATGAAACCAGCTATACTATTCAGCTCGATGAAGAAATTGGATTAAAAGAAGGTGAAAACATTACATTAGTTCAATTACACCCAACTGAAAAAGTGATCGGGACTTTCAAACAAGGTGAAAAAGTGAGTGTACCAGTATTGCCTTTCAGAGCGTCAATGTTATTGGCAACAAGCGAAGAATATGATGAGCCGGCTGTGAAAGGAGTTGATTACAAGGTGATTCGTAATGTGGAAGGAGCACCTGTTGAGTTGGAGTTATTGGGGCGTCCGGGTGAATCTGCGTTCCTTAGCATTCCATCGTTCGATAACTATCAATCGGCAACGCTTAATGGAAAGTCAAATGCTAAATTGATAGCAGGTAAAAAATTGAAAGTGAAGTTCCCGGGCGAGAAGTTGCAACAAAACAGTCATCGTAAATTAACGGATCTGAGATTAGGTAAAACTCCTGATGATGTTGAAGCACTCTATGAAGCAACTGTATTTTCAGCAGATAATAATGCTCTGGAAGTGCGTTCAGTTCAACGTTCAGGAGAAACAAAGATACCAGCTGTTCAAACCGCAAGAGATGCTTTTTTCAATCAACCAACTTTTGTTAAAAGAGGTATATGGGATAAAAACTTGTTTGATGGTGACCATGCTACTGGTTTCTGGCCATCATTTAAATATAAACGCGACCAGAAAGTGAAAGGTGGTTGCTTCCGATTAGATTTAGGTGAGGTGACAGATATTGACAAGGTTATTTTATATGTACCTGATGATTTTTCATTACAACCACTATTGCGCGAGGAAGGTAACTATGTTGAAGTATCAACCGATCTGAAGTCGTGGGAAACCTTAACTTATTTGGCAGGTGAGAAGATGGTTATCAACCTTGAAAAGCCGGTAAGATATCTGCGTTTTAAAGAATTTCCTCAACGTATTGTTGAAATTGAAGGCATAAAAGATGGTCAGAAAGTTGAACGCAACAAGTGGCGGGCTTCTAACCTGTTTGCTCATGTCGATAAAATGAAAGCACAACAAGTCTGGATGAGTACAATAAGTCTGGATGAAGTCGCTGAAAATAGCTATTTGTGCGTGGCTGTTAACGGAATGCATGGTATTGAAGGTGCTTACGCTGCAGTAAAAGTAGATGGAGAACTTCGTGGTGCCCCTAATCGTGCTGTTTCCTACCCTTCCAATACATGGGAATACATCAATGCCAAACGAGATAAGAATTACACTTACTATATTCCGGTATCAAAGGATGATATAGGAAAAGAGATTGAGGTGTATGTGATGGGCTATGATAAAGAAAACCTGGATTTGAAGCCAGAAGTGTGGATCACCGCTTATCCACAACCATATCAATCAATTAAATTGGAGTTGAATCGCAAATAAGAATTTACCCAATGAATAGATTATTAAAAATTAGTTTGTTACTGGTTGTTGTTTGCATTTCGTTTTTTGCATCAGCCAAAACAAAAACATATAAAGTAAGCTCGCCGGATAAAACGATTGAACTACAGGTATTGATTTCCGAGCATATACAATTTTTGGTTAAAATGGAAGGTCAAACCATTGTAAGTCCTTCAACCATTGGCATGCAACTTGAAGAACAAGAGCTTGGAGAAATGGCAGTTGTGAAGAATGTGAAACGTCATTCAATTAATGAGACCATCATTCCGGTTGTTAAAATTAAAGAAGCCCAAATAGCTAATGTTTGCAATGAATTGACATTGGAATTTAAAGGCAATTATGCTGTCAGCTTTCGTGCTTATAATGAAGGTGTAGCCTACCGTTTCGAAACCAGTTTGCCGGGTGAGATAACCGTTTTAAGTGAAAAAGGAACTTACGCCTTTCCTGAGAATTATATGTGCTGGTGGGGTAGAGAGAAAAGTTTTCAATCACACAACCAGGTGTATTACGATTATACATCACTGCAAAAACAAGGTGAAAGCGATCTGGCCAGTCTGCCATTGATACTGAATCCGGCCAATGGTCCCAAAATTGTCATTGCTGAAACGGATTTGGTTGATTACCCCGGATTATGGATCAAAGGTGCTGAAGGACTTGTGCTCGAAGGAACATCACCGAAATGTGTGAAGCACTTTGATGAATTGAGTGATCGTAATCTGCCTATTCGTGAACGTGAGAATTACATTGCCAATACAAAAGGCACACGTACCTTCCCTTGGCGAATTTTTGCCATTGCTGATAATGATGGTGATCTGGTGATGAACCAGTTGACTTATATCCTGTCATCAGAAAACAAACTTGATGATACAGCTTGGATTGAGCCTGGTAAAGTAGCCTGGGACTGGTGGAATGCAAACAATGTTTATGGAGTTGATTTCAGAGCCGGATTTAATACAGAAACCTATATATATTATATTGACTTTGCTGCAAAATATGGCGTTGAAAACATCATGCTAGACGAAGGCTGGTACGAGTTAGGAGACATAACTGTCGTAAAACCTGAGTTGAACCTGGAAGAGCTGATTGCATATGCTGATAGTAAAGATGTTGGTGTCATGTTATGGTGTGTTTGGAAAACATTGGATGACCAGATTGATGAGGCATTTGAATTGTTCAGAGATTTGGGTATTAAAGGAATTAAGGTAGATTTTATGAACCGAGATGACCAATGGATGGTGAATTATTTCCATCGGATCGCTGCCAAAGCTGCCGATTACCACTTAATGGTCGATTTTCATGGTTCATATAAACCTGCAGGGTTACGCCGAATGTATCCCAACGTAATGACGCGTGAAGGAGTCAATGGAGGTGAGCAATTTAAATGGAGCCTGCGTCAAACACCGGAACATGATCTGATCTTACCCTTTGGACGTATGTTGGCCGGGCCACTTGACTATACGCCTGGTGCTATGGCTAATGCACAGGATAAAGATTTCGAACCGATATTTGATACACCGATGAGCATGGGAACACGTTGTCATCAGTTGGCCATGTTTGTAATATACGAGAGTCCGATTCAGATGTTGTGTGATAGCCCTACGCGTTATTACCGCGAGTCGGAATGTATGGAATTCTTATCTGAAGTGCCAACAGTGTGGGATGAGACAAAAGTCATAGATGCTAAGGTAAGTGATTACCTGTTAATGGCTCGTCGTCTGGGAGATAAATGGTATATCGGCGGCATGACAGACTGGACAGAAAGAGTGTTGCCACTTGATTTATCTTTCTTACCAGAAGGGCAACAGTTCAAAATGATCATTTATCAGGATGGTATCAATGCTGATCGCGATGGCAACGACTTCGATATGAAAGAAATTATAGTAGATAAGAACTATAAAGCAGATATTGATATGAAAGCAGGTGGTGGCGTTGCTGCTATGCTGCATCCGGTTAAATAATTAGAGTTTATTAGTAAATCATATTTCAGCAGAGGTCATGCTTCGGCATGTTACCTCTGCCTGGAAATTATCAGCTTAAAAAATGAGAATAATAATTTTTACATGCTTATTAGGACTGCTCGTTCTGCAAGCTTGTGACTCAAAAAGTGAGAAAAGCATAACTACACCAAGGATAAAAGTAACCGCATCTGAAAAGGGTTTTATCTACCTGGATGGACAGTTTACTGGCTATTCAACTCCTGCTGAAATAAAAGTGACCAAGGGAGATTATATTATTGGTGTTGCAACGGAATCATCTAAAGAATATTTTCGAAAAACGCTAACCATAGAAGACGATGCTGAAATTAACCTGACGACTTCAGATAAACCAGAGCCGAAAAGATGGAAAGCTTTATGGGTTGGGGTACATGAAGTAACTGGTGTTTCTGTTTCAGGACATTGTAGTTCTCAATTTAGTAAGGAAGAGTTAGATGCAGGTTATGATTTCTTTATGTGGAGCATTGAGAATCATTTCGAACCATTTTCATTCAATACAACTCAATGGGAAGTTGAGCGAAAAGATATTATCACCCCTATAGAATTACACAAGGCCAGCAATACCTGGTTTACCCTGGAACCGGAATCAATCACCGCATTAATACCAGAAGTGGAGCCTGGCAATTATGATGCAGTTTTTGTATTCTGGCGCGAGAAGGATGGTTCATGCAGTTTCCAGAGCTCTTACTTTGGTTTGGCCTGGACTGATCCTATTAATGATCCAATACAGACAGGATACATCACCATTAAGTTTGATGCAGGTAATGATATTCAGGAAAATATCAATTGGTATAAAGAAAATGATCCTGGCGTATGGGTGCATGAATGGCTACATACCGTAGGTGAAAACTACTTTCAGGATTGTGGTGAACGATTACCCGAAAAGGGCAGTGATGGATTAGTGTTGCACGCTGCCGAAAAATACCATTATACTTACCCATGGATGGATTGGTACAGTGATTTTATGAGTGGTCAGGTGAAGGATTTAGGCACAGGTAATACCTACTGTGGTATTGGTCCCGAGGCATTCTTAAAATATACTGTTCGTGAAAGTGCTTTGGTGAAATAATCTAACTGAACCTTAAATCATTTGTAATGAATAAAGTTCCATTGTTGTTAGTCATCATATTATGCTTAACAATAGTTTGCTGCAGGCAAGAGGTTCAGAAGCCTAATATCTTGTGGATCTATGCTGAAGACTTGAGCCCGGAATTTGGGTGTTATGGCAACACTATTGTGAAAACTCCTAATGTTGATAAACTGGCTGAAAATGGCATAATGTTCACCAACGTGCATATGCCTTCGAGTGTTTGTTCAACGGTACGTTCTGCTATAATTACGGGGATGATGCCAACAACATTGGGATTGCATAACCATCATAGTAGTCGTGATTTAGCTTCCGCTATTTTTTTACCAGATACAATTAAAACATTGCCAGAGTTATTTAAAGAGGCAGGTTATTTCACCTTTAACTATGGTAAAGATGATTATAATTTCTGGTACGATCGGCGAAACCTGTATGAAGGACCGTTTCGTTCTATTGGGATGTATGGCATGCAAGAGCTCAAAATTGATTGGAATGAGCGGGATAGTGATCAACCATTTTTTGGTCAGATTCAATTGTATGGCAATAAGCATATCTATAACCAGAAGTTCAAAGAGAAGATCATTCGTCCAATAGATGCTGATTTGATTGAGGTACCGCCTTACTATCCTGATTCAGCATTTGTGCGAGAAGATATGACGAATCATTTAGAATGTGTTGAACTGACTGATAAGGAGGTTGGTACAATTGTCGAGCAACTAAAAGCAGATGGTCTATTGGAAAACACCTATATCTTTTTCTTCTCCGATCATGGGATGAGGTTGTGGCGTCATAAACAGTTTTTATACGATGCAGGAACAAAAGTGCCTTTTGTATTAGCATATTATGGAGATGATGGGCGTATAGAAAAAGGCTTGGTTAATGACGATTTGATTAGCGGATTGGATATTGGGACTACAAGTTTAGGATTAGCCAACATTGAAATTCCTGCATATACCGAAGGGAATGATTTTTTAAGTGTTGATTATGATCCACGTGAATTCGTGATTTCAACACGTGATCGCTGTGATTTTACAATTGATCGCATTCGCTCGGTTCGAACAAAAGCTTTTCGTTACATCAAAAACTATTATCCGGATAGACCTTATATGCAGCCCAATTACCGTGATGAGTGGAAGATCACACAACGTATGCGCCAGTTGGCACAAGAAAATAAACTGGGAGAAGTACCTGCTATCTTTTGGGGAAATAAACGGCCTGTTGAAGAGTTATATGATGTTGAAAATGATCCACATATGATTAATAATCTGGCAAGAGATACAACTTACCATACAGAATTGGTAAAAATGCGGGAAATTCTGGCGAAGTGGGAAAAAGCAACTGATGATAAAGGGCAATATCCTGAAAGTGCAGAAGGATTACGTTTTATGTACAATCGTTGGGGTGATAGGTGTGTTAATCCGGAATATGAACAGTTTAAAAATAATTGAATAGACTTTAATCCTGATGTAAAATTTTAGTGTTAATTAGTGTGATAAATGTCTGGAAGTCGGCTTGAGAGAGTCGGCTTCTTTTATATAAAAAAGAGCCATCCAATCAGGATGACTCTTGGAATATATCGAATGTTTGGTTTCGATTAAATATTAGGATTTACATAGTGAAAATGTCCTCCAAATCGATCGAATGCTGCTTTGTCAAGCATCTCCTGATGGTCTGGATGAGCAACAGAGATGATTAGCTTAGCACGCTCCTGCATGGTTTTTCCATACAAATTAACAGCGCCATGCTCTGTTACAAACCAGTGCATATTGGCACGAGTGGTTACAACACCTGAACCTTGTAATAATGTTGGAGCAATCTTTGAAATACCTTTACCGGTTACCGATGGCATTGCGATAATTGGCAGACCACCTTTAGAATAACCTGCTCCACGGATAAAGTCAATCTGACCTCCTACACCTGAATAGTGTGTGGTACCAATTGAATCAGCACAAACCTGACCTGTAATATCTACTGAAAGTGCAGAGTTAATAGCAGTAACCTTATCGTTCTGACGGATCATGTGCACACTGTTAGTGTGACGAACATCCATCATGGCAACCATTGGGTTGTCATCAATAAAATCATAAAGCTTTTGTGAACCCATTAGGAAAGAAGCAACCATCTTACCAGGATCAAGTTGCTTGCGCTTACCGTTTACAACTCCTTTTTCAACCAATGGAAGAATACCGTCTGCAAACATCTCTGTATGTACTCCAAGATCCTTGTGGTTACCAAGCTGCGCTAACACAGCATTTGGAATACCACCGATACCCATTTGAAGACAAGCTCCGTCCTCGATTAATTCGGCTACATTTTTACCAATGGCAATATCCATATCAGTTAATGCCCCCATATCATGTGTATACAGCGGACTGTCGTCTTCCACAAAGTAATCGATTTCACTCATGTGGAAGATAGCATCACCCCATGCGCGAGGAACATTTGGGTTAACAGCTGCTATTACGATATCAGCACATTCAATAGCAGCACGGGTAGCGTCAACAGAAGTTCCAAGTGAAACAAAGCCGTGCTTGTCTGGAACTGAACACATAATCATGGCTACATTTACTTTCAATACACCTTCACGAATCAACTTTTGCGTCTCACTCAAGAATACAGGAATGTAATCAGCGTAACCGGCTTGTGTTTGCTTGCGAAGGTTTCCTCCAACGAAGAATTGCTCTGATACGAAAACACCTTCAAATTCAGGATCAGCAAAGTCTACTTTATCCTCAATATGAATATGCTGAATTTTAACATCATAGAATTCCTTGTTGCGTCCACGGTCAACCATAGCCTTAATTAATTTGTGCGGTGTTACAGCCACACTACTAAGGTGAACACGGTCGCCTGTCTTAATCACTTTTACTGCCTCTTCAGCCGATATCGCTTTATAACTCATGACTTTATTATTTATAGATATTTTTCTTTATTTAAAGGCTGCAAATTTAGGAAAATAAAGGTGGATGCAAGCGTTAATTAATAATTATTAAGAAGAAACTCAATATTTAAAACAAATCTGAAATAAAACACTTTTTAACGATTAGAAATGAAAGTGAAATTGTAAGAATACCAGATTGTAATCAATTACTTACTGTAAAGGTTCTCATGTGCTTAAGTAATTTTAACTATTCAGTAAAAAGGCCTGTGTATTTGACCTCATTGGCTCAAAATTTGCTTAACTTGAATGATAACTATTAACGACTGATGCCATGAAGTACCTGTTATTTATATCTGTTCTGACGCTTGCATTGTATTCATGTCAATCAAGCAAGCCTGTGTCAGCTTCTGATGCACCTGCTCAGGAGTTGAGCGTTGAGGCCAGCGATTCAACAGAATATGAGTTGATCGTTTTTGATCCTAGGTTTGATACCTTTTTAGCTACACAACCATATCCTAAAGAGTTTTATTCGAACGATTATTATCAAAACTGGAACTACCGCTACTGTGTTGAGTGGAATATTCGCCATTCTAATCCGATTCGTTATGGCGATTTTTACCAAACGGAAATTCCCTATGATCTTAGTGTTGATTATGGAGTTGATTTTAATTTCACGCTTTACCAGTATTTTCAATTTATTGATAGAGAATATGGTATTGTGTTAATAAGTCGACGTGGGCGCTAATTCTTTTTTTGATTTACCAGGCCAATAGCCAGTATTGTTCCAATAATTACCAATAGTGCACCAACATATGCCATTGGTGTTACCTTATTAATAGGAAACCAATTCACATTAAGTGCTACCAAAAGCTCTAATACGATAAAAGTAATAACTGGGTTCATTATGATGACAATACTGATCTTATTGGCTTCGGTGTATTTGAAAGCCGCTGATAAGGTGCCGTATGCAACCACTGTATTTAAGCCTAATGCAACTAATAATATCCATACCCACAAGTCGTAGGTTTGAGTAAACAATTCGAAGTTAACCGCTGGTGTAAATAAGATAACTGGTAGACCAAATATAATCAGGTTAATGTGTTGAGGGTGATATTTGCGTACAAGCTTTTTGTTAAAAAACGCATATCCGGCCCAACTTGTTGCAGCACCAAGAGTCCAGAGAGCACCTCTGATTAAAGCTTGTTTTTGCGTTATAAGTTCATTGATCTGATTGTAGTAAAAAACAAAGAACCCAATGGTCGCAATTACAAAACCAATCATTCGAATAAAAGTAATTTTCTCTTTGAAAACGGTAAATCCAATAATTCCAAGCATTACAGGTCCGGTTTGAATAATGACCTGTGTAGCTGCGGGACCAGCATAATGAATGCCTTGTACGTAGCCAATGTAGTTGCCGGCCAATAAGACGGCACCAGCTAACATCATGATTGGAGGCTTTTTATATATTTTCAAAAAATCTGGCTTTTTAAAAGCATAATAAGCTATTAAAACTACACTTGCCACCAAAAAGCGAGACCATACAATGGTATATGAATCAAAATAGTTTAATGCAACCTTAAGTGCAATGGCCAAAATACCCCACAAAATGGCTGTTGTGGCTGCTAATAATATTCCTTTCATACTTTAATATTTACATCTCCATATCTGGAATTGCTTATAAAACTTACAATGTTGCCACTTGCAGTTTGAATAATTAGGTATCATGTTGTTTTAAACTGGCAACAAGTATTTCTAAAAATCAATACTTCCAGTATAATACTACATCAAAACATCTATTTGGTTTACTGAAGTGCGATTTTTTATATAAAATGATTGCAAAAATTGGTGCTGGAATTGAATAAAACAATGATTTGTTAGCCAGAACTTATTAAAAATGCATTAATCATTTAAATAATAACAGCGGCAGAATAGATTATTTTTAAAATCACTTATATTTGTTTCAGGATTTTTTTATCCTGAATAGATACTAAGAATCGTGTTTATATCAATGGATTGAAACTAAAGATTCTGGCTTGGAAAATCCTGGATTTCGATTAAAATAAAACCAAAACCATAGACACATATAAGCTAAAAGAAATGTGTCAAGTGAAATTAATATTAAACACATGAAACGAACACGAATTTTAGCATTCTAAGATACTGAAAGAAGAATGATTAAAATTCATGGAAGTTCTATGTGGTAAATGAAGAAAAATTTAAACACATGAAAAGCACTATTCGAATAGCATCTTTGATTGTCGCTGCTACTATGATGTTGACGGCTTGTAACAGTAAAAAAACAAAACAGAGCAAGGCGCCGGAAATAAAAAAAGAAAACGTTGAAAAAGAAGTAAGAGAGTTTGTTTATCCCTTACCTACCTCATTTGAAGTAGCTGAAATGCTCAATCGAATTGAAGCTTCTTATATTCTTTCATTGTCGAATCCGGTTTCAAATGTTGACAAGTATTTAACCGAGAAATCACAAGCTTTAAACTTAGGTATCTATAGTTCCGATTTAAGTTACGCCAGCACCTATCGTCAACAGCAGGAGACTTTGGATTTTATGAATGCTTCGAAGGCATTGATCGATAAACTGGATATTTCAGCTGCATTGGATGGTAAATTACTGGAAGCAATTGAGAATAATTTAGATAATAAAGATGAGTTGGTTAATGTTATTTCTAATTCATTCTATAACACTTACGAGTATTTAAATAAAAATGATCGTGCACCTGTTTCATTATTGGTTGTATCAGGAAGCTGGGTTGAAGCTTTGTATATTGCTTGCCATATTTCGGACGAAACGTTTAGCAATAAAGAAATGGTTGCCATTATTATGAAGCAAAAGGAGCCATTGAATAAGCTGATGACTATGCTTGAAGTTCATGCTGCAAATGAAGATGTTAAGTCTACCATTGATGATCTTAAAATACTTCATGAAATATATAATAGCATTGATGCCGGAAGTATTACAATTGAGCAATTAGAAGCTATTGAAAAAAACGTTGCTGTTTTACGTGAGAAGTATGTATCGTAAATAGCTTAGAATATAAAATTATGAAAGGGAAGCCAACATCGGTTTCCCTTTTTTCTTCTGTGAAAATAAAATTACTATCTTTCAAACCAACCCATAATACACTATAATGAGTGAACTTTTTTTGGATGCCTTGATGCAAATTTTTGCTCTTCTGACCGATTTGCGGGAAGAGCAAAAAACAGGGGATGGTACTGTGGAAGTCAGAAACTTCTTGCTTCGTAACCTGAATAAAGAATTTGCCGATCAGGCTTTAGCTCGTTATGAATTTTACATTAGTGAATACCACAAAGATTCATATAGTCAGGACCAGAAGATCAGGGATAAACAAGCCTCATCGAATTTGGATCGGTTAGCTGAAATCAGTGAACAACTTAATCAGGAACTGGAGCAGTCGGAGAAATACATGTTAATCACAAACATGTTGAATTATATTATGCGTGATGGACATGTTTCTGATGAAGAGGGTGTGTTTACAGATGCTTTGGCCAAATTCCTGAAACTGGATGAACAGGATTATAGTAACCTTCGGACTTTTATTCTGGAGTATCCTTTAGAGGTAGAGGATAAAGAACGTCTTTTACTAATTAGTGGTCAGAAAGAAAAACCTGATGAGAATATAAAGCACATTTACAATCCAAAACAGCAAATATTTGTGTGGGTGTTACATGTGCAAGAAACCAACCTGCTGTTTTTTCGTTATTCAGGGAACCGAAATTTATACCTTAACGGACACATCATTGAGCAGAATAAAGGTGTAGCATTCCGGCCAGGTGCAGTAATCAAAACTTCCCGGATGGCACCGGTGTATTATGGTCGCGTAGCCGAAAACTTTATTGCTCGTCCCGGACGGGCAAGGATACTTTACCGCGCACTTGATGTTTCGTATAAGTTTAATAATAATCAAATAGGTATTCATCCATTCAGCTTTTCAGGACGGTCGGGGCAATTAGTGGCCGTAATGGGCGGAAGTGGTACCGGAAAATCAACACTTCTCAATGTGTTGAATGGTAATCTTAAATATAATTCAGGCCGGATTCATATTAATGGGTTTGATTTACACAAAGATGCAGAAACGTTGGAAGGTGTCATTGGTTATGTACCTCAAGACGATTTATTGAAAGAGGAATTAACCGTATTTGAGAACCTGTATTTCAATGCACGCCTTTGTTTTAGTCATTTTGAGAAAG
>NZ_CEXQWX010000021.1:0-53961 GCF_982718395.1 Carboxylicivirga sp. | reverse complement strand
GGTAATAGCCTTCCATTCACTCCACCAACGAGAAGGAGCTTTGTCCCAAAATCTATAATAAGTATAGAATATGTAATTATAAAACATTTTATTAAAGTAATTAAACCAACAATGCTCCATAATTCAGTGAAGAATTTGTATCCCACCTGATGTATCAAGTCTTCATAGTCGCTTAGATAGCCGATTTCTTGGGCTATTTAATAATCATCTCAGATTAAACCAATTGAGGTCATGAGTCATAAATGACCTATTATTCGATATCTCATTATAAACACGGAGGCTATGAATGTAATTATCGAAATAATAACATAAAACATGACCATTCTATCCTTAACTTTTGATTTTTTATCAAGATACTTAACAAATTTATGTTCATGCCTCTTATTATATAGGAATCTGAAATAGTTGAATAAGCATATTGCAATGAAAACACCAATATAGTTTTTGTATTCAATTAGCTTTACATCATAGTTAAAAAAACAAATTACATACCCAACTGTAAAATTCAACATCATCAACATTGATAGTTCCATAAAAGCTGCAAATGCATACGTTGGGGTACCTAACCTTTTATGACCATAGTAAAAATGACTATATATATAATCCATAGTTTTTAACTTTAATAAGGGTATCCTGCTCCAATTTTCCAATGCCAGGTTCCTTGATTTATGTTTCTATTATAATGATCTATAAACGAATTATAATGTGCCTTACCTAGGTAGTAATATGAAGAAATCATAAAACCTGCTGGGCCAGCCATTCTAACTCCGCTTCCAAGGTATGGTAATATTCTTGAACCAAATGCACCAATTGTTGAGAATGTTATATCTGCTGAATACTCCACTCCTCCGTATGTTTCGTCATTCCAGAGCCTATAAGTCTGACTGACTGCACCAACCCCAAAGGCGAAAGTACCAAAATAATTAAGCCCTGTACCCAATGGCTTCCATCTTTGAAAATAATTGGTGCCTTTTGCAAACGACTTTGAAAAATCATATACGCCTCGGTGGTCGACATTTCTAATTGTCCCATACAGAACACTTACGGGTTGAAACGATCGTATTTTATCAGCAATAGCCATACTTCCAATACTTGTAGCAATTGAAATATTGCCTATAATCCCACTAAGTGAATTACCCTCACTCGAATAGTCAACTTTTTTATATCCCCTAACAACATTTTTTAAAACTTTACCTGTTTTAGAATCTATTACTCGATAGCCCCATGGTTTTAAGCTGTATGAATCAAGCCTGTTAAGTACTGTTCCAAGACCAACAACATCATTTCCAACATCTGTTGAACGATAGGTATTTGAATACCAGTCGTAATACATTCCTCCATATCCTTTTCCGTTCATACCAAATCCAGGAGGTTTATAGCCTCCTCCTATACTTAAGCCTGTTATTCTGCCTCCTCTACCTCCGAATGTACTGGCGGAATACTTCGACCATAAGCCTCCTCCGTCTTGTGTCTCATCATACATATCATCCTCGCTATCCTCCCGCATAAATTTTGCAATCCGATAACCACTCGGATCAGTATACTTTAAAGGATTATTTAAACAATAAGAGTAACGGTTAAAGTTTTGGGTGTTGGTGGGTGATTGTACTACAGGATCGGCACTTAAAAAGCGGCCAACAGTGGGGTCGTACAAGCGCCCGTTCATATTAACCAGGTTAAACCAGGGCAGTTCCTCGTGGGCGGTAAAACCGCGTCCGGCCAACAGATCGGGTTCACCGCTTAAAGTATATTGCCAGGTGTCTTTGTCGCGCCGGCGGCCCCAGGCATCAAAGCTGTATTCGTATACAACTGTATTGGAGCTATTTAATACCTGCGTGATACTTCCCAGGTGGTCGCGCAACAGTTTATAATAACTGGTAGTGCTTCCCTGTTTAATAGCTACAACAGGTGCAGAGTAAGCATCGCCGCCAATCCAGGTATATTCTTTGGTTGTACTGCCTGCTGTTTCTTTAATATATCTGCTTCCAACATATATACGGGTGAGTATAGTATTGCTCTGCTCTTTAACCTCCATTTTGCAACGTTGGCCATCACTGTTGTATATTAAGCTGGCATAATAGTCGCCCTGGTCTATATTGCTCACCTGGTTAAAGGAGGTGTAGGTTACCGATTGTCCTTCACCCGGTATAACACCAGTGCTTGAGCTAACTTCGGTTAGCATATAAGGTTTGGCACTATTATTATAAACAAAAGTATTGGTGCCTATATCGCTTTTGGAGCTTATATTTCCATTGGCAGCATAATTCATACTCAGGTTTTGCGGCCCGCTTACGTTGGTCAGCCTGTCCAGGTTATCGTACGTAAAACTTTCGGATTTACTTTTCAGGTAGTTCTCGCGTGAGTCCAGGTTACCGTTAACAGCATTAAAGGCAAAGCGTATATCCTGCTTCCAGGTACTGCCGGCCTGTGCCTTAATATAGGTGGGTAAACCATAAGCATCGTACCCGTATTGTTGTTGCAAACCATTGGCATAGGTAGCACTGGTTACCTGTTGCCTGGCATTCATGGCATCAATGGCATACTGCACTGTTCCGCCTGCCGAAACAGAGGATAAGTAACCGTATGTGTTGTAATTATTGGTTTCCACTATGCCAGATGGATGGGTAATGGTACTTAAACGCCCTTTAGTATCGTATGTAAAGGTAGTAGAATAAGTGATTCCGGAAATGGTTTCGCCAATATTGTTTACCCTGCCTTTGGTGTCGTAAGCGTAGGTACGGTTAATACTACCGGGTGAGCTAACACTGCTCAATTGTTTATTGCTGTTGTAATTGTAAGTGGTAGTGCCTTCGGGTGTTACCTTGTTATTTAAACGTCCGTCAGCGTGATAATTAAAGGTAGTGGTCTGGTTCCGGGCATTTTTTTCGGTTTTTACCCGTCCAAAGGCATCGTATGTACTGATGATGGTTCCTGCACTGGGGTCAACCATTTTATTCTTGTTACGGGCCACATCGTATTCAAAGGTAGTGGTTGCACCTCCTGGAGCGGTAATACTTTTAACCTGTCCGTCAGGATAATAGTTATACACCAGGTTACCCCCGTTATCGTGTGCAGTACTTACTAAACCACGGCTGTCTGTTTCCTGCCAGACGCTTTTTCCATCAGCCGTCACCGTTACACGGTTGTTGTTGTATGCATAATCGGTTTGCCGGCCGGTGGCATGGTTAATTAAATCGATTCGTCCATAGCTATCGTAAGTATTTACATTCCATTGCGATGGCGAAGTTGATGCACTGGGTTCCGATACCCTGTAGCTTTGCCCTTTGCTGTTATATTCGCTTACCATATAACTGTACGAGCCGTCAAAGTTTCTAATATCGGTTCTGATTACCCTGCCCAGCATATCGTGCCAGGTTTTACTTAAAGAGCCATCGTTGCCTGTTTGCTGTGAATAATAAACAGCAAGGGAAGGTCCTCCGCTAAGCCCCCAGTTAATTGACTGCGACATTACCGAACCATCGGATATGGTGGTAGAAGTATTACGGTGCAGATCATCGTAAGCATAGGTGATGGTATTGTTCAGGTAATCAACTTGCGATGATAAACGACCATATGTGTCGTAATTGTTGGTACTCACATGCCCTAAACTATTGGTAGTTGTTTTTTGCCTGATGCCGTTACTTTCGTAGGTAAAGCTTGTGTTTTGGCTGCTTACCCCACTACCTCCATTGGTTATATTTATAATATTACCATAAGTATCGTAATTGTTATTTATGTATCGGTAATAATTGGTTCCTTCAAATTCTTTCACATAATCGGGTTTTATAATTCCATCCGTATTATAGGTAAACGAGGTTGTTTTTGAAATACTTGTTTGCCCGCTTTCGGAATAGGTTACTGTAGATGACGTTGGTAATCCGAGAATCCATGTGCCTGTATTATTGCTATAGGAAGTCTGCGTTGTTGCTGTAACACTATTACCGTAAACAACCGTGTTATTGGTTACATTACCATAATTGTCGTAAGTGTTGGTAACGTTCCTTGTGTGCCCGGTTAAATTGTTAGTGATAACTGATGATGAAACATATGGAAAGAAAACACCATCTTCTGTTTCTTTTTCGCTCCAGGTATTTACAATTGTAGATGTAGTTGTTGCACCTGTTTTACTCTCGTTGCTACTCAACTGGGCATAATAATGCGCAGGATGCACTGTGAAATTTTGTACAGACAACTGATTGGTTTCAACATTCTTTGTTTGAACCTGCTCAAAACAAACTATCCCTTTTCCCTGCAGATGTAATTTAGCACCACTATAAGTATATTCACTGGTTGCAGTACCTCCAATACCATTGTCTGACTCTATCTTATCCACCACTAATAAATCACCCTGGTAATCACTCATCGGGAAACCGGCCCCATTACCTTTAGTATAATGAGTTCCGTTTTCGGATAATGTTTTATAAGTAACACTGGTTAGGTGTCCCAAACCGTTGCGCACGTGTTGCAGTGCATAATTAGCTGGTCCGTTGTGTTTGTAAATATTATATGTAGTGCCTGCTTTTAATACTTCGTTGTAACCGTTTCCATCAAAATCTCCTATACATATCGGCTCATCGACAATATTACTAACAGTAGACATGGCACTGCTAAAATCGGTGCCATCGTCAATCGGGAAATATATCTTGTTGTAATAGGAACTGCCACTTTGTGATGATACCATTAACTCTGTCCTGCCATCTCCATCAAAATCAATGGTTCTCACTATTTTGTCTTTTAACGAAGATTCCTTTTGAGATATTGAGTAAGTTTTAAATCCTGTACCTGTAGACAGGTGGATTTTCCAGGTGGTCCAACTGGAGGAGCCAAGACCATAAACAAGCATATCCGTTTTACCATCACCGTTGAAGTCTCCCAACGATAAATGATGATCTTCATTAACAATGGTAGAGTTATAAACCTTTGTACTACCACCAGCATCGTATATTTCCAGCTCTGTACCGGTCAGATTCCAATAGTCTGTGTTACCATCACCGTTAAAATCTTTACTGGCATTATCCAGGGTAAACGAAGAATTACTTCCTGAGGATATTTGCGTCAACGTACTTGTTAAGTTGCCATCACTTCCCATTGAATATATTTTCCACTGCCCCATTCCATTAACAACAAAAATGTCATTTATGCCATCTCCATTATAATCTGCCCCATTGAAGGTATAATCGTCGGCAACATGAAAGTTGTCATCCAGATCTGTTACAGGTATTACAAGCGGGTTGGTTAAATAGTAAAACTGAACTGCTGAGCTGAACGAAGTTCCGTTGCATATTACATAGTTGTAGCTAAAATCAAAAGGCGTTTTTTTATAATAAACAAGGTCATCTATTCCATCGGCATTTATATCCATTGCCATAATGTTTTCAGCAAATGCAAAATAATTACCTGTTGTTTGAAAACCTAAAGTAAAAGTACCATCTCCATTACTAAAGTACACTTTATGCCCTGTCCAACTGGCTCCATCGCCCGGACGACAAAATAAATCTGTTTTGCCATCGCCATTAAAATCCCCTTCGATCATCACTGATTGGGATGAGATATAAGCATGAGATGCACCTCCTCCATAAGTATAAGACCAGCTTCCGGGAATGTTATAACCTATTAGTGTTGAATTATACCGTGTGCCATTAATTCCATATTCCACCACTTCGTTAAGCACAGAATAACGTTGAAAGCCTGATGTGGGGTATGCATATTTAAATTCGTATTTTCTAATGAGAGTATTATTGTATTTTATTTCAATGCGGTCCAGCAATAAGCGCTGTTGCATTTCCACACCTTTTAAAAATACTTTTTTAATATCGTCTCTTTCCTTATAATAAAAGCTTACTTCATTAGCACCGTAACTAATTTTACTGATGTAGTTAAAACAATTATCCGGCTGGTACTCAAAGTTTATTTCATTGCCGTAAACATCCTCGGTTTTATTAACAAACCATCTTAAAGTTTCGTTAAAACCAGTAATTGTTTGGCTGCTATTGCCTCCTCCATAATACATTTTAGTACCATCTTTTAAGTTGGCAATAAAACTACCCGGACCATAACTACCTGCTGTACATGTTAACTTAATAAAGTTATCCAATTCTGTTCTGTAAACAGAACCGTTAAGATTGTAATCTTCTGCACCATCAATGCAAATTAACCTTTGCCCGTTTAACAACAACCTATCAAGGTTGTCGAAGTTAATGCCAGAATTTGGGTGAGCTGGAGTAAGGGCAAAACGGCCATCGCCAATTGGAGCATTATCGTAATAGTACCTTTTCCCTGTTCTGCTTACTGAGGACAGACCACCAATGCTCCAGCCATAACCACAGGTTCCAAAGCCTCCGTTGCTTGAGTAATTAATGGAAAGTGATGGTGTTAAACCACCGGGGCCGGCTGGCAGGTTTATAGGAATTGAATATTGTGCATCTCCCATACTACCCACATTGAGCATACCTTTACTTGTTCCAACTTCGTAATTGGTACTTACTGAGTTGGTTTGCGGATCTTTGTAGGTGGAATAGCTGACACTACCTCCAATTATTCCACTAAAAGCAGGAGGTTGGGTTGGAGCTATTAAGCAAACAGAATTGCTCTTTGGGTTTGAGCTGACTTTTGCATTGACTGTTACGATAGAGCTAACAGGTATCAGCACCATAGCAATAACAGTGGCTAATGACATTTTAGACATGAGATATGATTTGGTTTAAAGTTTAGTCTTTGATGATTTTCCATTTAAAAATCTGATCTTCAATCAGGAGATGCAGAATATATATACCTGACTTATAGTCTGAGAGGTTAAGTTCAATTTGAGATTCCCCTGTTTCTTTACTAATAAGTTCAGTCCCCTCAATGTCAAAAAGTTTGAAGTTAAATTGTGTTCCATTTTCATAACCTCGGATATTAATTTTCAATAACCCTTTGGTTGGGTTGGGATATATTTTAATTCCGGTGGTTTCTGAAATATTTAACTCTATTTCTTGTTGAGATTTATTATTGGAACTTTTAAGTAAGTTAATTACTCTTTCAGTCCTGTTACCGGATGCGTCATAACTATAAGTGAAACTTTGAGTTTGACAATAAGAGTTAAAAAACTGACTTTCAAAAAGAATAGAAAACAAGAGGATTGCCAGAAGTTTAATTGCAGGTTTTATCATGTTTTTGTTAATAGGGATTAGTGTTATTTGATTAGTTTCGTATCATTTACGAGTTGTTAAATTAAACAAATAAATTCAAATATAAAATTTTGAAAAGAGATATATAGTTAATCTGTTATTAGCGCGTTGACATGATAGACTTGCTGCTATGTTCAGTAAGGTTTTATTTTATTGTCAAAACTGAGTTTTAAACATACAAGGTGTAGTGACAGTAATAGATAATTACAATGTGGTCGTTTTCAAAGAGGCGTTATCGAACAAATGCATACAGGCATTTGTCTAAGATTTAAACCTTTAAGAATTTGATATGAATGCAACTGATGTTTTAAAAGAACTGGAAGGCTATGGCAATGAGGCCACTAAAAGAACATTGATAAAGCATGGCGCTAAAGAACCCTTCTTTGGTGTAAAAGTGCAGGATTTGAAAAAAATATTGAAGAAAACGAAGAAAAACCATGAGCTTTCGCTGGAGCTGTATGCTACAGGCAACTCGGATGCTATGTACCTGGCAGGCTTAATGGCCGACGAAAAACAGATTACTAAGGAACAGTTACAAGAATGGGTGAAAGGGGCTTATTGGTCGTATTTAAGCGAATATGCGGTACCATGGGTAGCTGCTGAAACCAGCTTTGGTTTTGAACTGGGACTGGAATGGATTGAGTCGGATTCTGAGACCACTGCTTCTGCCGGCTGGAGCACTTTGGCCTATTATGCCGCGGTTAATACAGATGATAAGTTGGATATTCAGGCTTACATCAACTTATTGGAACGGGCTGAAAGGGAAATTCATAACGCTCCCAACCGCGTGCGCTATACCATGAATGGTTTTGTAATTGCCATTGGTTCATATATTGAAGCGCTCACCGAAAAATCAAAAGTTGTTGCTGAAAATATTGGTAAAGTGCATGTTGATGTCGGAGGAACTGCCTGTAAAGTGCCACTCGCTACTACTTATATTGATAAAGTTATTGCAAAAGGTAATGTGGGTAAGAAACGTAAGACAGCGAGGTGTTAGGGTTGGTTTGCAGGTTGGGCACTGATTGCAAATCCGCTGTAGCAATTGGTTCTTTTAAAAAGATTCAAATAGGCTAATATTCACGCAAGTAATTTCTATCGTCCAAAAGGTAATAGCTATAATAAAGCCCACCACCAAAGAGATGACAATATACTTTTGGGTGGGTTTTACAGCTTCAGTTAGTTTGGATTTGTGAAACTTATAAGCAACAAATAAAGCGGCCGATAACAGAATTCCCCAAATAATAACTTCTGGTGATTTAACTACACCATTAAAAATCACCCCAATCATCAGACCTATTGTAACAGCGAATATTAATATTTGATTGGCCAGCCATTTACTTACATTATTAATCAAACCTATTAGTCCAATAATTAAAAGTACTGACCATAGAAAAATAAAGCTGTAAGTATTCTCTTTGTACTTTGCAAAATCAACAAATTCGTAAGTCTTGTCATACATACCAGGTAAAACCGACCACTGATATAATTCTTTAACTAAAAGAGTTACACCCAACAAGGCTTCTAATAATGGAACGAGATGTCTGGAAATTTTCATATAGTCATTTATACCTATCAATAGCTGAAATTATCAACACCATTTTATGTATCGTACTTATAGCCCTTAAAATCAAACCTTTTATTACCATAGCCCTGACGGACTATGCTAATATGTATTGCCCTTTCAGGGCAAATGGAAAGCAACTTTCAATTATCTGGCCTGTAATGCCCAAACATCAGTGATATAGCATCTTTGTTAGGCACGGATTACAAATCCGCGCCAGCGCCATATATGCTATGGTTTGATTTCTAAGGAAATTTAATTGAATATCCTTTTCTTAAGTCATTTTGTTTCTCACGAAATAACTTGAATCTTATGGATAACATTATATATACGATACTCTGCTATTCTGTAATCGAAAAATTCCTGTGGTGTATAGGTAATCCGAACCGTTTCGTTCATGAGCGATTTGTATTGCGAGGTCAGTTCAAAATTCAGATTTGTTTCGATAAACGTTAACCAATAAAATTTGGTTGTTTTTCCTTTGGCATCCATAAGTGAAAAAACGATGAACTTATTCTCCTCTATCTTGGTGATATGACCATCAATGTAGCTAACAGCGGCATCTTCCTCTTCTATTTCAACGTCAGCTTTTAATACCATCTCCATTAATGCATCCGGACAAACGGATGCCATTTTAAGACCAACAACACTACCAAGTTCCTCTCCCTGCGTATCAATTTTATTTAAGTCAATACCATATTCTTTTTTCAATTGTTTTTTATAAGGTGCTGCAGCTTCTATCATACATAGCCCCAATTCTAAATTATAACGTTCCGGCCCCAGTGTATCGGGTATAGAAGTCAAACATTCACAGGCTTTCTCGGCAATTTTTTCCATAAAATCTTGCGAAGATGCAAGGGTTGAAAATGCGGTCAGTAGAGTGATTAAAATAGTAATCTTCATTCGTAAATTGTTTTTTTTATAATAATGCGTTAATATACAAATTTTATTGCCTGATACGTTTTAGACTATTTATTGTTTCGGGTGAAATAGCTATTCTAAAATAACTTTATTAACACGAAATCAGCTGTTGAAATCAATTTAGTACTATTTGATGTATCGGGCTTACAGTCCTCAAAATCAGATCTTATATGGTCATAGCCCTAGCGGACTATGCTGATATGCATTGCCCTTTCAGGGCAAATAGAAAGTGGCTTTCAATTATCTGGCCTGTAATGCCTAAACATTAGTGATATAGTATCCTTGTTAGGCACGGATTGCAAATCCGCGCCAGTGCCATAATACTAAAAACCCACCCTATATCGGAAGCATAGGATGGGTTATTTACCATTTAGGAATAGGTTAATGGGGCTTCATACCCCATTAATGTCTATTTTATTCTTCTAAAACAAAAGTTTGGTGATTAGACTCATCTTCGGCATGTTTTGCTATCCAAATATCAAACTCGCCAGCTTCTACGGTCCAATTCATGTTTTTATCCGTAAAACCTAATAATTCGTTGTCAATCACAAATTCTACTTTTTGGGTCTCACCTTTCTGCAGAAGTATTTTCTTAAATCCTTTTAACTCCTTGATTGGTCGGGTAACGGATGCTACTTTATCACGAATATAAAGCTGAACGATTTCTTCTCCTGCCCTTTCACTATTATTACTTACCTCGACACTCACTCGTAATTGCTCTCCTTTTTTCATTTTAGTACTGCTTATTTCACAGTTCGAGTAATCGAATGAAGAGTAGCTTAAACCATAACCAAACGGGTATAATGGCGAATTAGGCACGTCAATATATGAGGATTTATAATCCGTCGGAGCTTCTTCGCTGAAAGGACGACCGGTGTTCTTTACATTGTAAAAGATAGGAATTTGTCCCACATTGCGCGGAAAGGTCATTACCAGTTTTGCAGAAGGATTATAATCACCCGAGATAACATCAGCAACGGCATGTCCAGCCATTAAACCAGGATACCAGGCTTCAACAATGGCATCTACATTTTCAGCTTCCCAGGATAAATCTAACGGACGTCCGTTGAATAGTACCAAAACAATAGGCTTACCTGTCTTTTTCAGTTCTTTTAATAATTCACGCTGGTTACCCGGTAGGGTGATATCGGTACGACAAGCTGCCTCACCTGACCAATGGTAATTCTCACCCATTGCAACCAGAATTACATCACTTTTTCGTGCAGTTCTAATAGCCTCAGCAAATCCACTTTTATCCGGCACATTTACTTTTGATACACGTGCTGTTGAACGGTCGATCAATGGCAATTTTGTACCAAGTGCATATGAGAACTGTACTTTTGAGTCTGCATACTTCTCAGTTAAACCTTCACGAAGAGTGACAGATTTATTACGATTGCCTTTGATAGCCCATTCTCCATTCAAACTTTCACGCTCATCAACAAAGGGCCCGATCAGGGCAACGCGCTTCTTTTCATTTTTTGCTAATGGCAGTACCTTATTATCATTTTTTAGCAAGACAATTGAGCCTTGTGCTGCCTGACGAGCCAACTCAATGTACTGTGGATTCATTACCACCTCTTTCTCCCGCTGCGCATTGCAGTAACGAAACGGATCATCAAACAATCCTAAAAGGAATTTCATCTCCAAAATGCGCGACACTGCAATATCGATTTGCTTTTCAGACACTTTACCTTCCTCAACCAATTCTTTCAAATGAGTAACAAAGGCTTCGCTGATCATATCCATGTCAATGCCGGCATCCAGACTTAATTTGGCACCATGCTTCAGATCTTTTGCGAAACCATGATGAACTAATTCCATTATAGCCGTGTAATCTGTTACCACCATACCACCAAACTGCCATTGCTCACGAAGGATATCGTTAAAAATATATTCATTGGCAGTACAAGGCACGCCGTTTAAATCATTGAAAGCGGTCATAAAAGAAGCTACACCGGCATCAACTGTCGCTTTAAACGGTGGTAAATAGGTTTGGTACAAACTATGTTCTGATAAATCAACTGTATGATAGTCACGTCCGGCCTGAGCCGCACCATAGCCTACAAAGTGTTTGGCACATGCCATCATCGTATTGGGTTTTGACAAATCATTATAGGTATCAATCCCCTGAAAACCTTTGACTCTCGCTTGTGCCACCTTAGAAGCCAGGTAAACATCTTCACCTGCTCCTTCCATAACTCTTCCCCAACGTGGATCGCGACCGATATCTACCATTGGAGCAAAGTTCCAGGCCACACCCGAAGCCGTAGCTTCTTCGGCAGCAGCACGTGCTGTTTCCTCCATCAGTTGTAAATCCCATGAACAAGCTTCAGCCATCGGAATCGGGAAGGTTGTTTCCAAACCATGGATTACATCAGCTGCAAACAACATTGGGATTTTTAACCTGGAATGTTTAAGATTCTGTTCCTGAAGCATACGAACATGATCAGCACCAAAAACATTAAAAGTACTGCCAATCATTCCCTTTTTCAGGTATTCACCAGACTGGTTATCACTCACTTCTCCTGTTGTGGCGAAATTACCAGAATATTGATTCATCTGACCAATTTTCTCTTCCAATGTCATTAAACTTAACACGGAGTCCACTTTGGTCTCAATTTTTGGATCACCACTGTAACTTTTCCATTCTTGCGTTTCTGTTGAACTTTGGCAAGCTGCGAATATACCCGCACTCAATACACAAAGTACAGCAGACTTCATCTTTCTATTCATGCTCCTCGTTATTAGTTTGTTATATTTTATTATCTCTTTCAGTTTGATATGCAACTGTTGTTCTGGGTTCTAATGTTTTGTCGTTATGATCGTTGTGTTTTAGAAAAGTTGTCTTCAACTCTTCAATTAGTTCCTGGTGTTCAGCTGCATCAATCAGATTATTTTTTTGTTGCAAATCCTCTTTAAGATTATATAATTCAGTTGCCTTGTTTTCGCGATCAACAACTAACACCCAGTTATCCTGACGTATAGCCCCATCGTAAGCAAAACCAGCCTGATAAATGATGAAAGGATGCAGTGGAGTTTGCTCATTTCTGTTGCCTGTAATAAGTGGCAACAATGAAGTACAATCCATTGCCTGATCAGGTTGCATACTTTGTCCGGTCAGTTCATACATGGTGGCAACCCAATCCTGTGCTAATACAGGCTCGTTTGAAACTGAATTTGGTGATACTTTGCCCGGCCAGGAAATAATAAATGGTATCCGGTGCCCACCCTCATAAATTGAAGCTTTATAGCCTCTCAATGGACCGTTATTGTCATGTTCAGGATTGCCAAAATCACAAATCTTTGGCCACAATGCACCGTTATCGCTGGTAAAAATTACAATAGTATTTCCAGCAATATTTTCATCTTCTAACTTTTGCATCAGTTTACCCACCTGCATATCCAACTCATAAACAAAATCGCCTGTTGCCCCACCTGTAATCCCATTAACCTGTTCGTTTAATTCTGTATCATCACCATCGAAATCATTAGGAGGAGTGTGAGGAACATGGATGGCCTGAGAGGCGAAATACACCATAAAGGGTTTATCTTCCGACTGCAATTTGTTTTGATGTAAATGATCATCAATAAAGCCAAGTGCTTTATTTATCATCATAATACCAGTTTGACTCGAATTGTAATCCACATCTCCTATTCCGGGATTTTTCGGGTGCTCAACAATCTCTGATATACCATTATTCATCTCATAGCGCCCATTAATCCATAGCTTGGTACTGCTGTTATCGGCAGGCTTTTTCGGATCAAAGGGTGCAAAATTGCCATTTTCAAAAAATGCAAATGGTTCATGTTGAATGCCGCTGGGTAATGAATAGGAATAATTAAAGCCGTATTCATTTAATGAATTATGAACGCCTTTACTAAAGTCCATTTTTGATATTTCTTTTTGCTCGCGGATCAGGTTGCCATCTTTGTCATGAACATCTCCTCCCAGGTGAGACTTACCGAAAAAGGCAGTGCGATAACCTGCTTTTTGCATCACTTCAGCTACAGTGATCTTACGACCAGCTTTAGTGTGATTGTAAGGATCAGAGAAAATAGATGGACTGTTGGTATTCCAGGCACCTCCTGCACGATAAGAACGGTAAGGATAACTCCCTGTTAACAAACTAAATCGTGACGGTGCGCATAAAGCAGCCGGAGAATGGGCGTCAGTAAAACGTATACCATCAGCAGCCAGCTGATCCAGGTTGGGTGTTGGAATTTTACCGCCATAACAACCTAAATCACCGTAACCTATATCATCGGCCAAAACAAAGATTACATTAGGTAATTGAGGTTTTTCCTTTGTCTCCTTTTCAGTACAAGCCAACGCCGTAATGAAAAATAAGGGAAGTATAAATACTTTGAGATTTTTATTTAGTAGTTTCATGCCTATTGATTTAGTTTGCTCAATTTCATAAGTGTTTCCGAAATTTCTTTATTCTTCATAAATAAATCCCAGATCAGTCCGGTCCGGTAGTTCTCAATCATAATGGTTACAGGTGCCTGGTTTAGTCCCATATATATTTTGGCCTGCCAGTTTTCTTCCAGGTTAACAGCATCTTTAAAGCCATATTCTCCCCATAAGTATTGACCATTATTCCGGTACATATTTTTAAGTGCAGCCAATGACTGTTGGGGAGTATATGGAAAGGAAGCCAAAGCTCCTGTAGGTGCCATAGTACCTTTATCTTTAGCTAAATTGGGTTCAATAGCATCATAACCCCAGGGACCATCACTGGCCGTCAGCCCCCAGAATGCGTCATTAAATCCTTTATGGTTTTTCGGATTTTCAGAACAATATCTCCAGTTAATAAGGGCTATATTGCGGTTGTTCTCAAAGTAATTGGTGTATTTGTCTGTTACATCATGGGGATTCATCCCAAGGTATGAGTAATGGATGAAGAATAATGGTCCTCCATTGGAAACACCAACCGGAAGCTCGATTCCGTGGTAATACTTGCCATTACTGTAGTTTGATCCGTCATCAGTCTTACCCCAATTCTTACGGTACTTAACAGCTTCCTTATCGTGACTAGCCCAACCATTGTAATACATTGACATTGGTATTGGATGTGTTGGCGATGCCATGGCCAGAATGTAGGTTATCATTGTTTCGTTCCAACCAATGAGTTTATGGTCAATAACCCACTCTTTATCAGGTGACCAATGCCATGTGAGAAATTTATTTTCCTTTTCACGATCATACCAATCCCATTCTACTCCTTCCCAAAGCTGAGTGATGGCTTTTCGAATCTGTTTCTCTTCCTTAGTATTTCTGTCAAAGTATGAACGAGCTACTAACAAGCCTTGATATAAGAAGGACGTTTCTACCAGATCGCCACCATTATCACGCTCTCCAAAGAAAGGTTCTACTTTTCCTGTTGGACCATCAATGAAATGCGATACGGCTCCATGGAATTTATCACATCTTTTCAGGAATGAAGTAATGGTGAGCATGCGTTTTACGGCCTGTTCACGTGTAATAAAACCTCTTTCTGCTCCAACAACAATAGCCATAATTCCAAATCCCGATGCACCAGTAGCAATCATATTCTTTCGTCCCGGAATATTCTCAAGAGCCAGTCCGCTGTGAGGTTCAGCTCCCTCCCAGTAATAACGGAATGAAGCTTCCTGCACCATATCCAGCAGTTGCTCGTCATTCATCTCATAAGTTGCGGCTTTTGTTATTGCCGAGGTACCTGTTTCATTATACTGGTAATCAACGAATGAAATTTTATAGTGGTAAGTTTTATTGGTCTGTCCTGTATAGTCGGTATAACGATTAAAAAAAGGTCGTTGGATGCCTACAGGTTTGAAATCCTGACCATCCTCTGATCGATAAACCTTGATGTATTTTATGCTTTCATGATTAATGCTTTCCCAAGTGATATCAACATGCCTATCGTAGCCGTTTGCTTTAATTTCCGTTGGTTCGGGAAGTTCTCTATGAGCTAATTCCGGCAATAGTTCTATCTGGTCAATCAGTATCGTTCCCTTACCATGCACCTTGTTATCTGAGAATACGACTATATTGGGTTTACCTTCTATCCCTTCAAGATCACTTAGCGGAATTTTGATAAACTTCCATCCGTTTTTAACAATACCAGTCAGGTAATTACCAACTGGAACTGATTCAGATCGATTATCACTAATAATAATATCTGAACGGCGCTGTTTTTTCTGAATTCCAATTTCAACATTTGGAAGCAACTCAACTGGTGTGTCTCCTGTATACAACCAAAATGAAAGATGATTAGCTTTTTTAAAGAAGTCATTTCCCCTTAAACGCTCAAATTCAATTGTTGCTTCCCAGGAACCTTTATCATTGGTGTAATCAAGTGCCAATGAATTGGGTGGTGTAAAAAATGTCTTATCATTGACAGGTAGCTTGTTTGCTATATTTTTTACATAACACCCTTCACTATACTGTACATTTGAGAAAAAGTATTTTCCTGATAAGGCACTGTTTTCAAAGAATATATAATCATACTCGCGCTCCTGCGCCTGTATAACTGAACTAAAGACTAATATGACAATAATTGCCTTTAAAATAATCCTGTGCTTCATAATTAGAGATTTAGTTTTTTAAATCCAGCCTTATTCATACTTTCCCTGACATAAGGGTTTTCCATAAATACATTCCAGACACCACCGTTCCTGAAATTTTCTATCATTAGTACTTCATTCCCTTTATCTATTCCAATAAAGCCATTGTCGTACCAATCCTGATGTGGATTAAATGAATCGACAAATCCATATTTACCCCATATTTTATCACCGTACTTTTCGTACATATATTTGATGCTGCGGAGGGATTCCTCTGGTATAAATGGTAAAGAAGCAATAACTGCTGAAGGTGCTAATGTTCCGTTATAAGGATGATCAAAACCAATGTATCCGTCTCTGCCTGCACAGGCTGTCCATCCCCAAAGTTCCTCATTGTATTCAACCATCTTACCCCAGTTTTGGGTGTAACGACGGTTAGCTTTAATGGCATTTACAGCAATATCCCAGTGGTTCGCATAATTGTCTTTTTTATTTCTGAAATCGAACCAGCATATGGGGAATTGGTATAAGTATGCGTGGGGCTGCATTATACCATGAGGTGTTTTAAACGGTCCGATCTCACCGTAAACCTTCAACCAGTCAGCTCCATTTCCACTATTGTAGGCATCCCAGCTTTCAGCAGGAATTGAATACGATGGCGAACCTAATCCCACTAAATATACCAGGCTATATTCGTTATAGCCTTTGTACTCAGGATTAAACCAGTTCTCTTCAGCTGGTTTCCATCCCCCGGTGATGGCCATGTTTTCATTGAGGTATTTGTCCCATTGTGCCTGCTTATAGACCTTTGTAGCCAGTTCTTCAAGTTCTGTTCCTTTAAAATAAGTCATAACATGAAGCACGCCAGCCATTAAAATGGCACTGTCAATGGTTGATACTTCGCATCGTCCGTGTCTTTTGCCTGTATCTACATTTACAAAATGATAGAATAAACCATCCTTCCCTTCAACACAGAAATCATTTATATCATCCGGGTTTTTATAGTAACTGTTTAGAATAAGCAGTATTCTCTTGTATACTTCATCTTTAGAAACCCATCCCCTGTCAACACCTATACAAAAGGCAGAAAGTGCGAAACCAGAACTGGCAATACTGGTTCGGCGACCTTTGTGTTCATCAGCTATTAAACCGGTTTGGGGATCAAAACCATCCCAGAAATAATTAAAAGCATTGCGTTGTATTTTATCTATAAACAACTGGTCTTCACCAGATAAATTCTGCCATGCTTCGGAATGTGTTTTGTTATCAGTTAATGAATCCTTTTTATTTGAATCACCTTGCTTATGCATGCAGCTAACTGATATAATTGCAATTAATCCTACAGCAAGTAGTTGTGTAACAGATTTAAATTTGGGCTTTATGTTTTTCATAGCATAAGTTTAATCTTCAATTAATTTTCCCATTTCACGATTCCCTTGACCCTTTTCAATTCCAACATTTAAATCGCCAAGCTCTTTACGGGCGACTTCAACCTCTTTCATTAATTCTTCCACCTTTTCCGGATAAGAATCAATTACATTGTATTGCTCACCAGGATCGCGCATCAGGTTATATAATTCAGGCTGTTCAACCGTTTTGTTGATCCTTTTTCCCTCATAACCATCATTTCCAGGTGCAGTATTGTATGATTGCCAGGTATGTGGCAGTACTAATTTCCAGTTTCCTCTCCTGATACCATTCAGATTATTTTTTCCAAAATAAAACCATATATCTTTTCGTGGTTCAGCGTCAAAATTGCCTTGCCATAATGGAGCAATGCTCACTCCATCAATCTTATTTTCAGGTAAAGACGCCTTAGCAATTTCAGCAAAGCTGGGTAAGATATCGATGGCGCAGCTTAACTTATTACAAACTGTGCCAGCCGGGATAACATCTGGCCACTTTACTATAAAAGGCACTCTTTGGCCTCCTTCCCAACTGGTTGTTTTGCCCTCGCGTAAGCCTCCTGAAGAACCAGCATGATTACCAAAATTTAACCATGGACCATTATCGCTTGTGAATATCACAACTGTATTATTCTCAATACCATTTGTTTTCAATGCTTTCATGATTTCACCGAGTGACCAGTCTAATTCCATCATCATATCACCGTATAACCCCTGTTCACTTTTCCCTCTGAACTTATCGGAAACACCTAATGGAACATGCCCCATGGGGTGCGCCAGGTAGGCAAAAAAAGGTTGATCAGCATTGCGGTTAATAAAATCCACAGTTTTTTCAGTCAGTAATGTGGTTAATTGATCTTGCCTATGAAGTGTTGTGATATATTCAACAGGATCGTTTCCTTCGATAAGCGGAAGATCGGGAAAATCACCACGTCCTTCACCAGGTTTGGCTCTTGTCCCATCTACTTTTATCGGCCACATATCGTTAGAATACGGTACACCTACATATTCATCAAACCCATGCTGCAAAGGCAGGAATTCTTTATGGTGACCCAAATGCCATTTCCCAAATGCGCCACTAACATATCCCTTCTCTTTAAGCATTTCGGCTATGGTTATTTCATCAGGATTAATACCAATGGTATGATGCGGAAACAATGCTCCAGAGAAGCCAATGCGATTAGGATAACATCCTGTGAGTAAGCCTGCACGGGATGCACTGCATACAGGTTGTGCTGCATAAAAGTTGGTAAAACGCATGCCTTCAGCAGCCATTTGATCGATATTTGGGGTGGTAAAGCCTGTTGCTCCATAGCACCCGGCATCTCCATATCCCATATCATCAATAAATACAACTACAAAGTTTGGCTGCTCTGATTCAGTTTTTTTTACACTATCAATACAGCCACTTATCGCGGAGACGACAATGACTGTGCAAATGATAGCTGATAATGTTAGCTTGGATATAGTTTTCATCGTCCAAAATTTATTATTGTTGTTCAGCCAGTTGTTGTTCCCATTTCTTAAACAACGCCCTTAATTCATTGACTTTTTCCGGATTATCCTGATATACATCAACACGTTCTCCTTTATCTATTGACAGGTTAAATAACATTGTATCAGCAGGTGCATTATGATCTTCGAGAACCATTTTCCAATCATCATGACGAATGGCCATATCCTTACCTCGTTTCCAATATAAAGTCTCATGAGGTCTTTGATCTTTCTTCTCCTCATCATTTAAATATGGCAGCAGGTTGACACCATCAAAGCCGTACTTTTTAATGTTTTTCAGGTCAATAAATGAAGCTATGGTTGGCAGTACATCCAGGTTAGTAACTGGCTGATCGTAATGGGTACCTGACTTAATTTGTCCTGGCCATTTAATAATAAACGGAATTCTGATACCTCCTTCAAGGCAATCACCTTTCCAGCCTCGGAATGGCCCTGTTGATGACATATCGCCCATTTGACCTTGTGGTGATCCGTTATCGCTAATGAAAAATATCACTGTATTCTCAGTCAGTCCCTGATTTTCCAATTCAGCCAGTACTTTTCCGATGCCATCATCCATGGCGAGGGTCATTCCTGCAAAAAGTCGTCGTTGCCTGCTTTTAATATGCGAAACTCGTTCAATATACTTATCCGGCACTTCCCAGGGAAAATGTACTGCGTTATATGCCAGGTAGAGACAGAAAGGATTTCCAGTTTTATCCGGATGATTACGCTCCATAAAATCAATGGCCTCATCTGTGAATACTTCTGTTGTATATCCTTCATAGTCGACCATTTCATTATTTCTAAAAATTGGCCAGTATTCGCGAATGCGGGTGAATTTCTTTTCGGCTTTAAAAAATGAATGGGAACCATTCAGAAAGCCATAAAATTCGTCCCAGCCCCTTTGATTTGGTCGAAGTGATTCATCAGCACCCAAATGCCATTTACCGATAATACCTGAATGATAGCCAGCAGGCTTAAGAATCTCAGGCAGCATTTTTTGTTTTTTAAACAGTTTGATATTTGGATCTTCATCCCTCGAGTTCTGTCCATTTGTAAATCGCTGTTGATAAACGCCAGTTAGTAATCCACATCTCGACGGCGAACAGATTGAAGAGGAAACATAGCCTTGGGTGAAATACACGCCATCCTCAGCCAATTTATCAATATTGGGTGTTAAAATATCATCAACTCCATGATAACCAACGTCGCCCCAACCCATATCATCGGCATAGATGATAATGATATTTGGTGATTTAGATTTGTCAGATGCTTGCAAAGAAGAGCTAAGCAGCAATAAACAAGAGGCTATAATTATATGTGAGATTTTCATAGTGTATTATTTATTGACTTTATAAGAACCACAATAATCAGGTTGCCATCCCCATTGGGGATTCAACATCTGGTCAGACATGTCGGTATATATATCCATGAGTTCTTTCACCTTCTCAGGATATTGAGTACTTAAATCGTTTTGTTCACCAATATCATTTGCCAGATTGTATAGTTCCCAGTCTTCATGATCACGGTGCTTTAAAAGCTTCCAATCACCCTTTCGAACGGCATGATGCCAGAGAAAGCGCCAGTAAAGAAACTGATGTGGTTCACCCTCATTCTCTCCGGTTATATAAGGCAACAGGTTAACTCCATCGAGAAACCATTCCCGATCAACAATATTACCAGTAGATGCAATGGCTGTTGGCAAAATATCAAGTGAAATGACAGGAAAATTAAGCTCTCTGTTTTCCGGTAACACTCCTTTCCACTGCATACAGAATGGTACGCGGATACCTCCCTCATAAATACTTCCTTTGCATTCGCGTAAAGGAGTATTATCTGATCTTTCACATTCTCCACCATTGTCACTGTAAAAGAAAACAAGGGTATTCTCTTCAATACCACATTCTTTTACTGTTGACATGATTTTTCCAATATTATCATCCATGCAATTGATCATTGCCAAAAATGTTCTTCGCTTTTCATCTTCGACATTCTTAAACTTCTGTTTATAGGTTTCAGGCACCTGAAATGGTCCGTGTGGTGCATTAAATGGTACGTAAAGCAAAAATGGTTTATCCCTGTCTGCATTCCTTTCGATAAATAACGTCGCTTCACGACCAAAAGCATCTGTGAGGTATTCCTCTTCAGATAAAACAGGCTTCATGCCTCTTAGCAAACTTCCCTTGGGATTGTCGTTGATAAAATAACCCGATGCCCCATTAATAAATCCGAAGAATTTGTCGAAACCTCTTCGAGATGGATTACGAAGTGGAACATTCTCTTCATGCCACTTCCCAATTAGTGCCGTATTATAACCCAAATCTTTAAAATATTCACCTATTGTGGTTTCTCTTAGTGGAATACCCGGGACAGTTTCCTTGGTGCGACGAAATGGCCCAGGATTGTCTTCAAACCCGAAACGATTTTGATAACGTCCGGTTAATAATCCTGCCCGGCTTGGTCCACAAACAGGACAGGTTGTGTATCCATTGGTAAAACGCACACCATTTTTAGCTATTTCATCGATATTAGGTGTGGGATTTTCTTCACATCCCATATAGCCAACATCGTTATAACCTAAATCATCGGCTAATATTATTATAATATTAGGCTGTTTTTTCTTTCCCGTATTACCCAAGGCAATTGATGCTGTGGTGCAGATAATTGCTATTACGGTAATCACTTTTAACATGAGGGTGTTAGATTTTTTCATAATATGTAAGTCCTCTTTTTAGTGATATGATTCTAATTGGATAATTGTGAAAACATTTCTACTTGAGCAAGTGGGTATGGATAGTAAATTTTATCTTCTGTAAATACCCTTCCATCATAACTTAATTCGTCATACCATTTCAAACGAATCATATCATAATACCGCACACCCCATTCCATGGCAAGTTCAGCGAATTTCTCATCCATCACCTGTTTATGGTTGACATTATAAATAGATTCAAGTCCGGCTCTTCGTCGAACAAGGTTCACTGCATCATCAGCACTTAAAATGTTGCCGGATGCACCTTGAGTTAACGCTTCGGCATGCATTAACAATATTTCAGCATAGCGAATACATTGTAAGTTTTTATTTGTACCATATATTGTTCGTCCCGGAGTTAATTGATCTGATGGTAAATAATGTTTGCCTGATGAAAAATAAGCTCTTGGAAAGTCATTTATCGTATCACCCGAAGGTGTAATGTTTGACATCCATGATGGAATATCATCCTTACCTAAATAGCTTTTTAATTCGGCCAGACCTCTATTGGTAAATAGTACACTCGTCTCCAGACGTATTCGTTCATCACGTTCAAGCATGAACTTGACATACTTAAAACTAGGTTCATAAAAACCCCAACCACTTTTAGCTCCCTCAACTTTTGGTGACCAATTTTGTGGACCGAAATAAGCAAATAAATAACCAGTTCTTGGTCCTTCTCCTTTACCAAAATCTGAATATTGAATTTCAAGTATATTTTCGTTATTTAATTTGCCTTTCAGCTTAAACAATTCATAGAAGTCTGGTTCGAGGCTAAAAAGATCGGATTCAATTATTTTGCTTGTGGCCTCGGCCACCACCTGATAGTTTTTCAGCTCAAGGTTGGCGATTGCTTTAATGGCCAGGGCGGTGTATTTCGTAACTCCACCAGGGATATCAGTTCTGTTTTTAGGATGTATATCTGGCAGAAATGTTATAGCATCATCCATTTCAGCCGAAATGTGACGCATAACTTCATCTTTGGTGCTCAGATCACTGACTAATAATTCGGCCGGGTCTGAACTTCTTGGAATAAACACTTCATCCCACATACGGGATAAATACAATAGATGCCAAGCCCTTATTACTTTAGCTTCTGCAGTATATTGATCAACCTTAGGATTACCGCTTGCTTTATAGTACAAATTGAATTCCTCTATTGCTGTGTGTATACTATACGAGTTCTGATACAACCACACCCAGATTGTATTGAACATCCAATAATTGGGATCATAGTCATAATCCGGTATTATTGGTCCACTATCACCTAAGCCTCCATTATTAACACCATCTTCCCTAAATGAAATCATTGGGAATGCATGCCAGGGACAATTATAAAATCTACCATATATTCCAATCAGAGGTAGTATCATATTTTCAGAAATGGAATAATCAATTGTGTTCTGTGGTTGTTCCATTTCTAAAGGAGTATCAAGCACACCTTCACAGGCCAATAATTGTACCAATGCATATGTGCTTAATACTCCTATTAGTAGTCTACGAATATTTATTGTCCATATCATTAATAACAGGTTAGTTTTAATTTGTTACTTCAAAACCCAACCGCACTAATCCTTGTTTCACATCTTCATTTTTCATAAATAGATCCCATAGCAAACCAGATCTATAATTCTCTATCATCACAGGTATAGGTCCCTGATCGATGGCCAGGTATCGTGGTGTATACCATGAATCTGAATGGCTATAGGCATCAAAAGGACCATAGGTACCAACCAGTGAATCGGCATCCTGATAAAGGTATTTGAGAAATTGCATGGATTCTACAGGAGTATAAGGGAACGAGCTAAGAGCAGCCGTAGGTGATATAACGCCCAGGTCCGCATCACCAGGATGATGCCCTGAATATCCATTCATAGAGTAACTCGATGTTAAGCCCCATTGTTTTGCTCCATAACCTTCAAAGTCCTTAGGATTATCAACGCAATAATTATAATGTATTTTTGCATGATTGGTTGTTAACTCCCAATAATCAGCATAGGTATCTTTTAATCCTTTAGGACTTAACCCTAAATAAGAGTAATGTGACCAGAAAAGTGGTCCAATAGGATCATCACTGTGCTCATAGTAGTTTAATACAGTTGGTAAACCATAATATGTCGTATCATTTGATATATCTCCTTTTACGGTCCATCCCTGGTGATAGACAGACGGCTTAACCGGATGGGTTGGTGACGAAGCTGCCAGCACATACATGATCAGGCATTCATTATAACCACCAACAGCAAAATTCATGTCCCATCCATGGTTAGGTGACCAATGCCAGTACAATACATCTTCGCCACCTTTGGTATACCAATCCCATTCAACTTCATGCCATAATTGATTAATATCTTTGACGAGCTGCTGTTCTTCTTCAGTGCCGCCTTTGTAATATTCGGCAACTGTCAATAAACCTTGCACCATAAAGGCTGTTTCAACCAAATCGCCACCGTCATCTTTTTTGCTAAATGGTGCTACTTTGCCTGTTTTCCCATCTAACCAGTGTGGCCACGCTCCATGAAATCGATCGGCTTCTTTTAAGAAGGCAACAATTTTCTGGAAACGTTCCAATGCTTCGTTTCTGCTGATAAAGTTTCTTTCGACGCCTACCAGAATGGCCATTACACCAAACCCAGAGCCTCCCAAAGTGACTATATGAGCATCATTTTCAGGATATTCACCATCTGTATGAATACGTTCACAAGCCATACCACTGTTTGGTTCCGCACCATCCCAGAAATATTGAAACGTTTGATACTGTACTGTATCCAGTAGCTGCTCATCAGTCCAATCCTTTGCATCTGCAAGATGAGTATTCGTTTTCTTATGCCCACAGCTAACTAAGCTCATAAGCATTATTACGAGGTATATTGATTTCATTTCAATCTAAATAATAGTTACCAAGTATTAATTGGTGAATCCCAAAATATCCATAGCTGTTTGTACTTCAGGTGCCGACATAAACAACTCCCATAAAAGACCAGTACGATAGTTCTCTATCATCAATATTATAGGTCCCTGATCAATTCCAATATTTGAAGTGGCGTACCATTCATCCTGAATACTGAAAGCATCATAAAAACCATATGGCCCCCAAAGACGATCACCTAAATGATAATAGAAATGTTTTAAGGCCTCCATTGATTCATCAGGAGTATATGGGAAAGAAGATAAAGCAGCAGTTGGTGTAATCACACCCCGATCGTTTGTAGGCGAATGAGCTGAGTAGCCTTGGTAGCCATCGCTAGCTGTCAAACCCCAGCAATCCTTGCTATATCCAACATATCCTTTTGGATTTCTGATGCAATGCTCCCTATTTATTAAGGTATGATTCACCACCTGTTCCCAGTAACTCTCGCCTTCATCACCAACCAGATTGCGTGGGTCTAATCCAAGGAAAGTATATTGTTCAAAAAATAAAGGTCCGCCATAATTTGGTCCCAATGGTAAGGTTATTCCATAATAGTCCTGACCATTTAAGAAATTACCAGCTTTCCACCCACCATCATATACTTCTTTAGGTATTCCGTGAGTAGATGAAGTAGCCGCCATAAAATAAGTTATCAAGGCTTCATTCCAGCCTCTTATCTTATGATTCTTCTCCCAACCATAGTTAGGTGACCAATGCCAGTATAGCCCATCTTGACCATTTTGCCTGTACCAGTCCCATTCTATACCGTCCAGAATGGTATTTATTTTATCAATTAATGCCTTTTCGTTTGCATCACCTTCATTAAGATATTGTCTGACAGTCATTAATCCCATTGCCACAAAGGATGTTTCAACCAGGTCACCACCATCATCCTTTTGACTAAATGGTTTTGCAGCACCCGTCTCACCATTCAGCCAGTGCGACCAGGCACCATGAAAACGATCGGCTTTATCGCCAAGGAAGTTAATCATGGTTTCTAATCTTTCAACACCTTGGTCACGAGTAATAAATTCCCTTTCGATACCAACAGGAATAGTCATCAGGCCGAAGCCACTGGCTCCTGAAGCAACTGTACTTCCAGATGTATTACGTTCCCGGCTCAATCCACTTACCGGGTGACCAAAATCCCAGAAGTACTTAAAGGTTTGCTCTTGCACCAATGTTAATAGCTCTTCATCACTAATCTCAGGAAATTTGTAAGTGGAATCAAGTACAGTAAAAAGTGTATTTGAAAAACCGTCAAATTTTGATCCCTGAACACTTTCCAGATTTTTACTAATGTTAAAATTGTATTTGCTTAAATATTTCAATGAATTACCACCTGTTAGGATAACTGTCTGATCATTATTAGAATAATTAAAATCAAAGTTTGGAACATTCTCTCCAGACATTACAATTGAACTCTCCATTGAACCACGCTCTACGGGAACAGAAAAATTAAGTGTTAATTCCAATTCAATTGGTACATTTTCTACAAACTCTGTATTAATTACGTCATTATTGTCAATTACTAAACTCAGTAACTCCAGATCTCCAGCAGCAGTTTTAAATGTAATTATTTTGTCCTCTATGCTTGCTCCACCAGAGCTCTTAAGCTGGTTAGTTATCTGTAGCTTGTAAATTTCGAAATTTTCAAGAGGCTCAACCGGAGTAATATTAAGTGTTTTATTATCAGAAGAAAAACTGTAATTAATATTTACGATTTGATCATCTTTTGATAGTAAAACACCTCCGGAAACTGACTCCTGATCAAGAGAAGTAGAAAAAACAAGTCGAATTATAGGTGTGGTATTTACATTCTCTGCATGAGAATCAGTTAGATCTATTTCATCTGAATTGATGTAAATATTATTAAGAATTAACGGAGAAACCGGATCATCTTTTTTACAGGCAGTTAGAAGTGGTAAAAGCAGGAAAGCGATATATAGTTTTCTGAAGATCATAACATACAGGTTAATCAGGCTACCCCTAACATATAGAGAGGCAGCCTGATAAAATGATAAATAGTATTACAACTCGTCGGCAATAATAGCCTTAATTTCATCCTGAGTTAAAGCCTTTTGATAAAGTCTCAACTCATCAAACTGACTCATATCTTCAAGATGGTTCCATCCGCTAAAGTATGGGCCTCCTGAAGCAATATAAAGATCTTCACAGTTATCCCAACTTATTGGTGAATCAAGTGGTCCTTCAGATGCAATTTCTCCGTCAATATAAAGAGCTGCCGCTCCGTCACTTATTGTAACGGCAATATGTATCCATTCTGTTGTCTGAGGATTTACAGTTGCTGCTGCCCCACCATCGAACCATTGATCTGCTGTTCCATTACCAACATTTAATTTTATTGTCTGAGCATCGTCGCCACCTTCACGGAACAATCTAAATCCAGCACTACGGTTGTTATTACCTCCTGTAGGACTTGCAGACAGAATACCCGCACGACCTTGCTGGGCGATATTATACCAGAATGTAGCGCTCATCGAAGTGCTGGTAAAAAGTGCACTTACAGGATACGATAGGTTTGCCCCTTCTGCGCCCTGATATGCAACTCCAACTTTGCCATCCGCTGTAAAACCGGGAGATCCTGTTATTTTAGCCTCCTCAACTGAAGCATGATCTAGGAAATGATTTTGGAAACTCATATAAAATGATTCTCCGTACATAGGTTGAAAATCTCCCATTTCCACTACAGTGAAATTAATCGTTTCTGAGGTAACTGATTTACCGGTTTTGTCTGACACATCAATTTGTAAAGCATATACACCTTCTGTAAGGTCTAATATATGTCCATTAAGAGGAGCATATCTTCTATAATCCTTAAATTCATTTACACTCTCTAATACTTCCCCGTTAATTGTAAATGAAACTGATTCCAATTCTATATCATCAACAGCTTCCAGGGACACAGGTAGTCCGGCTCCGGTTGGAACTATTAACTGATCACCTTCCATTGGGGAACTAATCTTAATCGTAGGAGCTAATTCATCTGTCCCAGGTTCCACACTTGAGATATCGTCTATAAATCCTTCCTGGCATGCATTAAATATCACTAATAATGCCAATATTATTAATTTACTAAATACTTTCATTTTACCATTGTTTAAATTAACAGTAATTACTTATTGTCTGCGTAAGCTCTAAGGTTTGGCAGTTGATCCAATTGTGCTAATGGATAAGGTAAGAATACTTTATCCGCTGTAAACTGACGAACACCATCGCTTTCGTCATAGCGATCACTATAACTTAGCTCATCATACTTCTCATATCTTACCATATCGTAGAAGCGTGAACCAAATTCCATTGCTAGCTCAGCAAATTTTTCATCCAACACATTATCAAGTGTAACTCCACTAATAGGATCTAATCCAGCCCGGCCTCTTACTAAATTCACAGCCTCATCGGCTGACATCCTTGAACTTGTGGCCCCTTGAACCAAGGCCTCTGCATGAATTAGTAATATTTCCGTATAACGTAATAATGTATAATTTTTACCAGTTCCATAATTAGAACGCCCAGAAGTTAACTGATCTGATGGTAAATAATGCTTGCCACTACCGAAGATGGCTCTCGGATAATCGTTAATAATATCACCTGAAGGTGTAGTATTGGATATCCATGCTGGTAGATCAGCATAATTTGAATCTTCTTTTATTTTATTAATTCCTTCATTTGTAAAAAGTACACTTGTTTCTAAACGTGATGTCTCTTCTCTGTCCAGCATAAACTTAATCCATTTCATACTTGGTTCATAAAAGCCCCATCCACTTTTAGCCCCATCTACTTTTGGCGTCCAGTTTTGAGTACCATAAAAAGCATATAAGTATGTCTCCGCTGGTCCTGTACTTTCACCATAATCAGAAAACTGAAGCTCAAGTAGATTCTCAGAACTTAGCTCTCCGTCTTTTTTAAAGAGTTCATAATAATCAGTAAATAATGAAAATTTATTGGAACCAATAATTTCTGAAGTAGCATCGGCTACCGCCTGAAAATTTTTCAACTCCAAATTCACCATTGCTTTTAATGCCAATGCGGTATATTTAGTAATACCTCCAGGAACATCTGTACGCTGACTCGGATGTAGATCAGGTAAAAATGGAATGGCTTCATCCATTAAGTCTGAGATATACTGCATTACTTCTTCATAACTTGAAACCCCAGAAACAAGCATCTCTTCCGGGTTAGATGATTCAGGAATAATGATATCGCCCCAGGTTCTGCTTATATTACGCAATAGCCATCCTTTAATCACCTTTGTCTCAGCAATATATTGATCAGCGTTAGGATTCCCAGAATTCTCTCTATACAGCTCAATTTGTTCCACAGCGTCAAACATCCTGAAGATAGTTGTATATTCCAATTCCCAATATGTATTATACATCCAGAAGTTCTGATCGTAAACATATCGATCAGTCATAAAAAATGGCTGTTGATCACCATAACCTCCGGCATTTACGTCATCACCCCTAACTGACAGTAAAGGTATTCCTGCCCATCCTCTCTTATTATAAAATTGAGCATATGCTCCATATAATGGCAAGATCATATCTTGCGATATAGTATAGTCAATATCTTCGGTTGGCACCCTGCTTTCTATAGGTTCATCCAACAAATCATGGCACGAAGCAACAGAAAACAGTACTACAAACAATACCAATGATTTTACTATATATTTGTTAATGACTTTCATAATCTTCTGATTAATCAATTAAAATTTAACATTTAAGCCCACTGTATAAATAGCCGGAATAGGGTGAGTCTGGTTATCAATTCCATTTGCCACTTCCGGGTTAAATCCGTTGTAATTAAATACAGTTACAGGACGTTCAGCTGTGAAAGAAATTCGGGTAGCGGGCATAGTAACACCCAACAACTCTTTATTTGAAAGGGTATATGCCAATTGAATATTTTGGATCCGGAAGAAGGAACCATCCTCAACCAGGTAATCACTCATTTTTTGGTTCCATCCTTTTCTCAACCCTTTAGATGACGGATACTCGTTAGAAGTACCTTCACCATGCCAACGGTTTTTAGCCAGATCGGCATCCATATTAGTATCGTTGGTCCATATCCTTTCACCACGCTTACGGTTTAATATCTTGTTCCCCGACTGACCTGCAATATTGGTCGTTAGCTGAAGGTTTTTATATTTAATTCCCAGGTTAGCACCGTACAAAATTGTTGGGAAATACGAACCAAGAATGACGCGATCTTTATCATCAATCACACCATCATTATTCTGGTCAACATATTTAAAATCTCCTGGTTCAAGACCAGCAACATCTGCTGTAGTTGGATCTGCATCAATCTCAGCCTGATTTTGATATACACCGGCTACTTCCCAACCATAAAAAGACTCAAGAGCTTCGCCGATCATTGTTCTTTGACGGAATTCTGCGGAACCTCCATCAATATAGTCCTGCCCATATAAGTCACGAACTTCATTCTTGTTAGTTGAAAAATTGGCTCCTACCCAATAACTTAAGTCACTTGTTATATTATCACTCCAGTTTACACTAAACTCAAATCCTGAATTACGGATCGTACCGGCATTACGCCAGCCACCCCCTTGAATTACTGGTGTATTAACCCAAATCGCTGCTTCTTTTGTATCTCTTGTATAATAATCAGCCTCAATATCCAATCTGTTGTTAAACATATTAGCACTAATACCAATGTTAGTTTCTTCTGATAACTCCCATCTTAAGAAGTTAAAATTATTAGATGTTACTGTTCCTGCAAATCGCTGATCATCCAGTGCTACGTAATTAACGGTTGTAGACTTACTTCCATCAGAATATTGTATATTTTCGTTACCTAATTGTCCCCAACCAAACCTGATTTTCAGGTAATCAAGGAATGCAACGTCTTTAAGGAAATTCTCTTCAGTTAGCACCCATCCAGCACCAACTGCAGGAAAGTAACCCCATTTATCTTCAAACTTACTACTGCCATCAGCACGCATTGTAGCGTAAATCAAATACTTACCCGCATAATTGTATGAGAATCGGCTAAAATAAGATTGACCATATCTCTTGTAAATACCACCGTCATCATCTCCGTTAATGGCTTTATTATCGTCATTCGCCAGAACTGAATCCGCATTTTTTGATTGATCAATATACCAATAGTGTTCTTCTCCGGCTGGTACATCTTCTGCCGATGCCCATAAAGTGCGCTTAAACTCATGACGGTATGATGTACCTGCCATAGCAGTAAGATTATGATCGCCAAAGCTGTTAGTATAAGTAAGAACGTTATCCCAAATTACATTTGAATAAGTTTCCTGTTGTTTTTTGACTTTAACAAAGTCGTCTCTAAATACCCTTTCTACTTCATCCGGTTCTGTATAGAACTCTCTGAACCATTCTTCATTCATATAGAAAGGTTTATTAACCTCGCGTTTAAATAATGAAGTGTATGCCTGATTGTAAGAAGTTTTGAATGAAAGCTTGGAAGGAATTAAATCAATTTGTGTATAGAAATTAACATTAGCCTTCATGATATCCAACTTATTATCATTATATAGCATGTTTGGAAATGGATTTTGATTTTGCCGGTAACCCAATAATTTCGCATCGGCAAAATTTTCCGGGTAAGCTATACCTTCATAATCAGGATCATGAACCGGTAAAACAGGTACTGCCAAATAAGCCTGTTTCCATGCCCCATTGGTAGGGTCAACTTTCGTGGCGTTACTGAAAACCATATTACCGCCATATGATAACCAGTCATTAGCTTTTGCATCGATTTTAGCAGTCAGGTTAAAACGTTCATAATAGTTCTCAACGTCCATGATACCATCCTGCTTAAAATAACTGGTTCCCAATGCATAGTTTATCTTTTCGGTGCCACCTCGTGCACTTACACTATGGTTTTGTATTGGTGCAGGACGCAGAATTTCCTTATACCAGTCGGTATTAACATCCGGTACATTGGGATTCACCCGGCTACGGCCATACTTTTGCATCGCATTTTGCACAAACTCATGATCTACTCCGCCTGATTCTATGGCCATTTGGGTAAATTGCTCCGAATTAGCCATTTGAAGTACGTTTTGTGCAACCTGATAACCATAATAGCCATCGTACTCAAATTCTGTTTTACCTTTAACTCCTGATTTTGTTTCAATCAATATAACTCCGTTAGCAGCCTTTACTCCATAAATAGCTGCCGCAGATGCATCTTTCAATACCGAAAGTGATTCAACATCATTCATGTTTAAGAAGTCAATATTGTCATAAAACATTCCATCCACTACATAAAGTGGATTTGCAGCTCCGTCTCTGTAAGAGCCAATACCTCTAACCCTTACTGTTGACTGATTTCCTGGTTGCCCGGAACTTACTACCTGCACACCTCCAACTTTTCCCTGTAAAGCTTGCGTTACATTGGAAGCAGGTGTTTTAACTAATTCTTCTGAATTAACGGTTGTAATGGCCGAAGTCAGGTCTTTTACCTTTTGAGTACCATAACCTACTACTACTACTTCATCAACTAATTCAACAGATTCCTGAAGAACAACATTAATTACTGACTGGTTGCCTACCAGTACCTCCTGATTTTCGAATCCGATAAAGCTAAATTCTATTATAGCATCAGAAGTGGCTTCAATTGAATATTTACCTTCAATATCCGTGATTGTACCTACAGATGTTCCTTTAATAACTACAGATACACCCGGTATTCCTATATTGTCGACACCAGTTACTTTACCGGACAACATTTGCTTTTGTTGTGCCATTAAAAGTGTTGATACGAGCAATAAAAGAATTGAATAAAAGACTTTTTTCATGTTCTTAAATTTTTAGAGTTCGCAAGGTCAAATGTATGGAGCATACTACACGATTTAAAAAAAACACCCGCACCAAAACCTCTCATTGTTAAAAAGTCTTAAATTGCATTTGCATAATTACCTCACTAATGATATATTTTAGTTTTTACAAATCTCATATACAGCAATATAACAAATTTACATTATAACATATCATTTTCATAATAGTGTATTTTTTATTCGTGATAGTGAGTGATATTTCGCGGTAATTTAGATATATGAAAACAATGTTTAGGTAAATTATCGATGAATAATGAAAAATTGTTAATTTTGGTTTAACAGCAATATAAAAGGGTAAGCAAGTTCTACTGTATAATCTTTCAAATTTTCTTTTTACGATGTCAGAGCCATCATTCAAGCAACTCCGATTTATCATTTTAAGTATTCAATTATTCCTTATTAATGGCATTACTCTGGTATACTCTCAGTCTTTGTTAAGTTTTTCAAAAAACGATTATAAAGCAGCCAGTCAAAACTGGTCTGTTCAATGCGATGCATCCGGTTATGTGTATTTTGCCAACAGTAGCGGACTTCTTCAATTTGATGGTGTTAGCTGGCAGCTCTATTCTTCTCCTAATGGATCTATAATAAGAGCTGTTGCTACAGATGACGAGAAAATTTATTCTGGTGGCTATCGCGAAATAGGTTATTGGGAACGCAGTAAGGACGGTGAATTAGCTTACTTCTCGCTAACAGATAGTGTTCAATCACAATTTGAAACAAATGAAGAATTTTGGAATATCTTCACTAATAGAAATCAAACTGTTTTTCACTCTTTTGCTGGTATATATATATACGAGAATAACCGTTTTACAATTATTAAAACAGGTGGCTTTTTTAATTTTGCCACGCAAATTAATAATACCATTTACGTATCTATCTTTGAAGAGGGCATTTATCGATTAGAAGGTAAACAACTGGTTCCTTTTATTAAAAACAAATTCCTAAAGGATAAATACGTTCGTTTTATTGCTCATGGTAAAGAACCAGGCACTCTATATATTGGAACAGAATCTAACGGCCTTTATGTTTATGATTCCATTACTCAAAAGTTTAAGGTTTTAATACCTGAACTTCAATCTTTCTTTACCAATAATAAGATCAACCATGGCAAAGTGACGCCGACAGGCGACATCATTATTGGTACTATCCTGGATGGAATAAAATCTTTTAGTCCCGAAGGAAAGATCAAATTTCACTATAATAAAAAAAATGGATTACCAAGTAATACTGTTCTTGGCATTAGCTATGATAGTTTTAATAATATTTGGCTGGCGCTGGACGCAGGTATTAAAGTTATTTCATCATCACAGGAAAATTCTTACGAGTTATTTGAGGAAAAAGACATGGGTGCAGTATATAGCGGTGCCTTATTTAATGGTCAACTATATCTCGGAACCAATCAGGGTTTATACTATAAGAACCTTAAAAATCAAGCTAATTCTTTCAAACTAATAGAAGGCACCCAAGGGCAGGTATGGGATTGCAGAATTATCGATAAAACACTGTTTATTGGGCATAATTCAGGAACGCATACGGATGATGGAACTAACTTCACGAAACTGTCTTCATATTCTGGTGCCTATAACATAAAACAGCACCCCCACCATCCTGATGTTTTGGTTCAGGGAACTTATAACGATCTGATGGTATACAAAAGATCTTCACAAGGTTGGAAAGTATCAAATATTGTCAATGGATTTAATAATCTCGTCCGATTTATTGAGTTTGATCACTTAGGTAACTTATGGGCCACTCACTTTTATGGTGGTCTTTATAAAATTCGTCTGGATGATGAACTAAGAAATGTGGAGTCGATTGTTCACTATGATCATATCAATCAAGAGAAGTACAACAGGGGGCATATGCGTGCATTTAAAGTAGAAAATCAAATGGTCATCACCAGTGGCCATCAGTTGTACACTTACGATGACCTTCATGACTCAATTGTACCATACCCGCATTTAAATAAGGCTGTTGGTAAGTTGCAGAATGCCACCCGAATTGTGGCAGGCCCCAATCATCATTATTGGTTTATCAGTACGGAAGGAATGGGGTATTTCAAGATATATGGTAGTGAGGTGGAAATGATAAACTATTACCCTGCTAATATCTTTAACAATCATTTAATCCCGGGGCATGAAAACGTTGTGTCTTTAAATGACAGTACCGCCATGGTATGCCTCGAAAATGGTTATGCCTTGCTTCATTTAAAGAACAGCAATCAAGGAGAGGTCATAATGAAACATCAATTGACATTACGACAAATTGTTGTAGAAAATCGCAAAGGTGAGTCTTTTCCTATTGATATAACGAGAAGCGGGATTGATTTGCCACATAGCTTGAATAACGTATATCTTCGATACTCCTTTCCTTTGTTTAATGAGGAAATCTTCAAATTTCAGTATAAGGTTGATGGTTTATCGGACAATTGGTCCGATCTCACTGAGCAACCGATCATTCAACTAACCCGAATACCGGCTGGTGAATATACTGTACATATTAAAGCTGTTAACAATTGGCTGAAATCGTCGCAAACGCACCAAATGAAGCTAAAGATTCGTTCTCCATGGTATCAAACCGCACCTGCCATTGCTTGTTATCTAATCATGGTTATTGCCTTAATGATGGGACTTAAGCATATAACGAGTCGAAAAATTAAATTGAAGGAAAAGCGAAAACGTGAAGAAAAAGAGAAAGAACTTATTCAGCTAAAGAATGAAAAGCTTAGTTCTGAACTATCTTATAAAAGTCAGAAACTTGCAAGCTCGGCTATGAGTATCATCAAAAAGAATGAATTCCTTCTTTCCTTAAAAGCAAAAATTAAAAAGCACAAGGAAATCCTTGGTGTTCGCTACCCTGATAAGTATTACCAGGATATAATTGATAAAATTGATGATAATATCTCAGGACAGGATGATTGGCAGATTTTTGAAGCTAATTTCGAACAAGCCCACGAGACCTTTCTGAAAACCATGAAAAGCCAGTACCCAAACCTTACTCCCAGCGACCTGCGCCTGTGTGCATATTTACGGATAAACCTGACCTCCAAAGATATTGCTCCATTGTTAGGCATTACCGTCAGAGGCGTGGAAAACCATCGTTATCGCCTTCGTAAAAAACTGGACCTCTCAGCAGATGATAATTTAATTGACTTTATAATTAACATGTAGATGAGTTTTCTTTCACTATAACCAAGGCACCAGTTCCCCGGTTTCCTTCCAATATGGACGGCAAGCCTCCACTTCTTGCAAATAATTCCTTAACTCATTAGCTAATTCAATAACTATTTGAGGTTCCTCATCTGCTTTATTATTCTGTTCTCCAATATCGGCTGTCAGGTCATATAGTTCGTTGTGACCATCATGATAAAAATGAATCAGCTTCCAGTTACCTTTTCGAATAATACTATAGGGCTCCACATCGTAAAAGTTTGGGTAATGCCATATCAATGCCCGGTCTCTCCAAGTGTGCTTTTTGTCTTTTATCAATGGTAAGAAACTTTGAGTATCATCTATTGGCACTACATAGTCTTCAGCTTTTGCCCATTCCACTATACTTGCATATACATCCTGAATAGCAATCGGATGATTATTACGCATTGCTTTCTTCGTTACACCCGGCCATTTTACAATCATTGGCACACGGATCCCTCCTTCATAAGGTGTTACCTTATGTCCTCTCAATGGCAGATTGCGAGTCATCTGACTTGGTGCTCCATTATCGCTGATAAAGACAATGATTGTTTCGTCTTCAATACCTAAATCTTCGAGTTTATCCATTATTGCCCCCAGCGAATGATCCATACCTTCTACCATGGATGCGTGGTTAGCCAATAATTCTGGCAATCCTGCATCCAGATACTTTTGTACAAATCTTCTGTCTGCCTCCCAAGGGGCATGAATGCCATAATGCGACATATGCAAAAAGAAGGGTTGTCCCATTTCAACGGCTTTCTCAATTGCCCGATTGGCTTCATGAGTTAGTACATCGGTTAAATTAATCTCCTGACCATGATACTTTTCAAGGTGAGGTACATCCCAAACATCCATCCCTTTGCGCCAGACTGCACTGAAATTTTTATCTCCATGATAACTACCAGGTCCTCCGGCTGCATGCCCTGCAATATTCAAGTCAAATCCAATATTAAGCGGATCGGCACCAGGTGTATCTTTAGCACCAAAATGCGCCTTCCCTATATGCATGGTATAATATCCTGCCTTTTTTAGTACTTCTGGTAAACAGGATTCCCAATAAAATGATCGTCCAAGTTCATTATCAGACGATAAACCATTAAGGTTCCAATCAGCATTTTTGAGGGTTTTATGTTCTCTTTCCGGCGATTTATCTTTAAAAAGCGTCCAGCACGTTACATTATGTCGCGCCGGATTAGTTCCGGTAATTAAACTAACACGCGAAGGTGAGCAAATGGCACTGGCATAGGCTTGAGTAAAGATCATGCCTTTATCGGCCAGGCGTTCCATATTTGGTGTTTTAAAACGGTCGTTAAGTTCTGTGCGCTCATTATGAAATGGAACAGATGTTTCCTGCCATCCCATATCATCAACAAGAAAAATAATGATATTGGGTTGACTACTTTTTGATTGGCTTAATACATTTTGAGGCATACAAATAAACATCGATACGATAGCTAACATTAAGAGATGCCTTAAATAATTTCGTTCTATTAGAAGTATCATATTACTCTTATCTTAAAACCTCGTAAATAGCAGCACACTACTCAAAAGACAAAATACTAAGCCTTATTCTTTTAAAAAACCTCCACCATCGATCATCTATTTTGTATAAAAATTGTTTTTTGCACCTTATTTCTTACTTAACACCGTTCATTTTCATTGTCATTCAATCATTTACGCACCACTTTGATGAAGCAGCAAGATGCTAACTATAAAGGCAATAATTGAGATACATAGCCCACTAACAAAAGTGATATAGCCAAATCTAAGATACGTGTATTTCTTGTTGAGTACTCTACCCAAGTGGTATAAGTCACGCGTTAAGCTTTTATACAGGTAATCTTTGTCTTGCATCAATTCACCCACTCCCCACTCAAAGTCTTTTTGTTCCATGTTATGAAAATTCCCAAAAAAGATTAGGTTTCCACGTTTATTACTGACATCATCACGTGTCATTAAGCCATGGGTAGTACGTGGTATGGTTGATATAATGGATATAATAACTGTAGCAATACTAAATATCACCAATGTAAGAGCCGGGATAAGCAAATATGCGTTATTATCTAGTTTCGGAAATAAGGTTGATAAAACGATTGAGATAATAATACCATTTACACTCAGTAGTGTATTCGCCTTATCATCAGCTATTCGGCTTAGGTTTAGGTGGTTCCGCAATGTTACCCTGAACATCGTTTCAATACCTTTATCTGGTTTTTCAGCACTACCTTTTTTCTTCTTTTTTTTCTTTTCAACACTTTTCTCCAGTTCACTAATAGTTAAGATTCCTTTTTCAGATAAAGCATTTAGCCGATCCCGATTTTTCTCCTTACCCTCCTGGTAATTTTCTTTGGCATATGAGGTATAAAACTCATGGTCATCAAAAAACACAAGGCAATCATCAATCCACTCCTGGGGTGATTTATCTTTTTTAGCAATTATTTCTTTATACAGATTGAGGAATTGAACTCTTATGTAACTGTTGTTCTTCAGATGAGATAAATCGGCATCCTTTAATGCCATCTCATAAATGTCAGACGGTGTAACCCCCAACTTGGTACATAGGATTAGTCTTTCAACCAATTGAATCGACTCTTCAGGATATTTCTTTTCTTCCAACACTTCACGTGCAAAAGCAGCAGATTTGACCTCATGCCCTTTAATTTCCTCACAAGCTGTTGCATCGTGAAATAGAGCTGCCAATTGCAAACTTTCCAAATTGCGTTCTGACACCTCAGGGGTGTTTGCTCCAATTTCAGTCACCGAGCTTAACACATTAAGGGTGTGCTCCCAATTATGGAAGCTATGTTCATTTTCCTGGTGCTTCTTAATTTTATTTTCAGCAATTGGCAGACATTCCGATACCAGAAGTGTCCATGAAGAATTGTCCATATATACTTAGATTATTTGCAATTACAATTTACTAACTAATTCGTACAAATAGGCTTGCGAAGGTAGTTTATTATCGCCCTCAACATATTCGTTGTTCATCTCGCGGTTGATTTGTCTTGCTTTTTGACCATCATTTAATTGATATTGAATTTGTTTCAAAAGCAGATCTTTAGCTTTTTCATCCCAAACAGGGAATGCAATCTCAACCCGCGAAGATAAATTCCTGGTCATCCAGTCCGCTGATGCCAAGTAAACTTCACTCTCATCGAACCAAAGAATCCTTGCATGTTCAAGGTATTTATCAATCACACTAACGATCTTCACATTCTGACGTTGAACTTCATTCTGAGCTTGATAACAACAAATGCCTCTGATAACCATTTGAAACTTAACACCCTTATCTGCAGCCTTACAAATTTTGTCAATCATGTCCGGATCTTCCAGACTATTTAATTTTATAAAGAGTGTTTGATCTTCACCAGTCTTAACCCGCTTCATTGCTTTATCTATGGCATCATTTATTTTGTTTCTTAAGGTAAACGGTGCTACCAATAAGTGTTTAAACGATGGTTCATAACTGGTATCCATCAAGAATTTAAATACTTCATCTAAATCAGTGGTATAACGACTATCTGCTGTTAATATACCATGATCTGCATATATCCGCGCCGTTTTCTCATTTAAATTACCTGTGCCTAGATAAGCGTAAAACTGTTTTCCCTCACCCTCACTTCTTTTAATCAGGAATGTTTTTGCATGTACCTTTAATTCTCCAATACCATACTTAACCTGTGCCCCGGCCTGCTCCAAGCGTTCACCCCAATAAATGTTTGATTCTTCATCAAAGCGAGCCAAAACCTCCGATAATACAAACACTTTCTTTCCTGCCAAAGCCGCTTTCTCAAGTGCAATACCTATTTCAGAATTATTACTAACCCGATATAAGGTGGTGTAAATCTCCTCTACCTCAGGATCGTTGGCTGCCATTTTCAGAAAGTCGGTGACATAGTCAAATTTTTGATACGGGAAGCTTAAGAATATATTCTTTTCCTTGACTGACCTGAACCAATCATTGCTTTCATCCAGAGTCTTAACACATAAACTTTGCTCAGCCTCATTGTATAAGTGAGGTTTATCCGAAAATGCAGGGAAAGCAAAGAAATCGTAATAATTGTGATACATTCCTCCGGGAATTAAACTGGTCATATCCAGGTCAAGCTTTTTCCTGAGTCTATTAATGTATTTAAAAGGGATGTTTTCGTTAAACAAAAGACGTGAAGGCAAACCTGAATCCCTCTTTTTCAGGCTCTTTTTTATCTTTTTAACAATACTCTCTTCTTGTTCTTCATCAATGTATAGTTCAGCGTCGCGCGATATCTTAAAAGCATATACTTCGGCTGACTCTCCGACTATCTTGTGAATGTTATATCGACAAATATCATCCAACTGTACAATTTTCGTGTCGCTGGCACTATTACTAAGTGTGATAAAACGTCCCCACTTCTCATAGTCTAACTCAAGCAAATAATGCTTATCCGCAGCAACAATATAATGGTAAATAGCCTGATTCTTCAGGTGTAATGACTCCTCACCGCTGATATCCAATAAACTTACCTTGCCCTTTATATGATTATCAAAGTACTTCTCAAGCATTACTTGATCAACAGTGCTAATATCACGACATAAAAAGTGAATACCTTCACTGGCCAGTTCTGCCACAATATTCTCGTAAAACAACTTACCCAATATGGTTTGCTGTTCACTAACAATATTATTGATTTGCTGTAATATATAGGATGGTCGGTATCCAAATTTGTTACGTTTATCACCTTTGTATTTTTGAGCAAAGCGATGACTTGCCACGCGAACTTTATAAAACTCTTCGAGATTAGATGAAAAAATAGCAACAAACTTCAGGCGTTCCATGAGTGGCACATTCTTACTGGCAATTTCCTGCAATATCCTTCCGTTAAAAGCCAACCAGCTAAGGTCTCTATCAATGTACTTCATCGTTTAAAATCATTTTATCGATGCAATGTGCTAAAAAAAATGGAAATTCTACGTAACTATTTGTGCCTTCATCCTTAAACTATGTATCATTATTTTGCGACTACCTCTTCGTATAAGTCTTCACTCCATTCTTTTTCGATCGTTCCATTAAAATCAACTTCAATCCTCAATGCTTTCAGACCTGATGCTCCCTTTAAATCTTCAAGTTCCAAGTCTTCAACATTGGATTTGATTAACCCTTGTGCTGCCATAAAATTAATATAGTGCTTGTACTCGGTTATTTCGTCGGCGTGAGAATAAACAATCGCAATTTTTCCTACTTGTGTTACCCTTTCACCAGTACCTTTCACCAAAGCTTTATCAATTCGCTTTTTGGTAATTTCGTAGCGAATATTGTAAGCACCGGCCACATCAAACTTCTTCTCATCCTGTCTGAATGCTATGCTAAGCGGATTAGAATGTACAAGTATTAGCTGCGTAATATCAAGTTTTGTCTTTAGTGATGGTTGCAAGTCCTTAACTTTACGTGCAACATTCACCATTACCAGAAGTTGCCATAAACGCAGATTTTTCAAGTAGATATCACTGTACTCCAAATTTTTCACCATAGACTGACCGATGTAGGCATTATATTCAATACCATCTGTCCGGTATTTTTCAAAATAATGTGGGAATACCCGTTGAGCCTTAACTTGTTCTTTATCTATGATTTCACTCACCTGGTCATTTATCATGGTCAAGCTATCCTCAAAATCTTTTCTTTTCTTATAAAGTACACCCAATTCAGGATCAAGCATGGCACAATAATCATCAATAATATCTCTAATCTCGGGATAACGTCCTTTCAGAAGCCTCAAAACCGGATCAATTTCCTTTTTCAAAAAATCAACAATTATTACTTCATCACCGGCTTTAAGCCCTTTTGAAACTGTCTTCAGGTGTGTTTCAATGGTGTAGCGCAAATCATTTAAGAGTGGCACATCACCTAACACTTCTTCTTGTTTAAGAATTTCTGTGGCTGCCGTTAGCTGTTCTTTTAAATCCTCTCGAATAGCATGATTTCGTTCTAGAGACGAACCACGTATATCTGATGCACCATAAATAGGAATCACATCGGGAAATACAATCGGATCTAACGTTGAACTTTCAGATTCTTTATTGATAAGCCTAGACGCAGCTTCCTGGAATCGCCACTCAACTGTTGGATGAATTGCAGTAAATTCCTCTTGAATCACCGATCGGATTAAATCCCCCCAATCTTCTTTGGATCGTTTCATGGCGAGTGCAAACACAGGAAACAGGTCATATAACAATTTCAATTGCACCATTGTAATACCACCCGGGGTTTTACAACCAAACTCGAGCATACCCATAACCTCTCCTTCCAAAACAAGTGGAACCACAGCATGACTTCGAATACCTTTGGCTAAAAAAGCATCGATTACATTATTCTTTTCTTCTTGCTCGAAATCAGAAGTTAGCACAATGCGTTGTTCAACAAAGGCCTTTTCATACATGGTTCCTTGGTAGTCATGGCAGTCGAGTACCTCACGTGATATGATGGTATTCCATATGAAATTTTGATTCATTTTGGTCTCGAAACCATAATTGGCTGCCATACCAAACTCTGCGTGAGGATTTTCAATCAAGGTTCTGATCTTATCCCGTATTCTCAGATAGCCTTCTTTAGAGATAATCGTTTCTTTCCTGATTAATTCTGATTTTAGTTCAGAAATAACGTGGTCGCGCGTAACATCATAATAGGTAAACTGTAAGAATCCTCTAAACTCAAATTTTTCGAGTGGGATAATGCTATTCCAGAGATCCAGATCATGATCATTATCAAATAGTAACTTTATTTCGTCGTTTGTCAACGGTTTAACCTTACCTCTGGTTTTTATCTCCAGATAGTTAGAATTAAATCGTTTATTAAAGAACTTGACCTGCCCTGTTTTTTCATTCGTTCTTTTCAACGTAAATGGTAAGTCAATTGGGATATCCAGTTTGAAATAACGCTCAAGAATAATGAAATAGGCCTGGTATAAAATTGTCACCATTATCTGATTGGCATCTAACTGCTTAGCCATCTCAATAGACATATGATCTCCGCCCAAATGCTTTTCAAAAGCACTTGTTGAATGAATCACAGTATTCATATCAAATGGCTTCCAGGCAGCACTTATGTCCAGTTTATCCAACAAAGGATTGAATGTAAAAAGCATAAGTTGTTTCACCAGGTACTGATGTTTATCCAGGACATCTTCCTTCACTTCATCAGCAACCAACTCCGGGATCTTATTCACTTCTGACAACACATTATTAGCCAAATCCTGCATGGCATGACTATCGTCTTTTCCAATCGCTTCAATTTCCTTAATAAGACTCTGAAAGCTTAATTGTGTTTTGAAAGGTATCTTGCAAATATTGCAATTTATCTTATTGAAATCCTTATTTACCATCTCCCCATTTTAGTATCAAAAATCTGAATAATTACTAATTTATACACTAAATATTGTATGAAACCACAATATTCATCTATCAAGCGCCTTGTTTTTATAATAGAACAAATATCGTAATTATTAGTTGAGTGATAAAAAAACCATTTTCGAAGTATGCCCCGTAATCAATCTGAAATTACCCGAACCTAAAAATACTGGTTGTATGAAATTATTTTTGCCTAATATTATATCTTTGGTGCCTACATTTTAAGGTTGGGACGTGAAAAAGGAACTAGAAAAAATTATAGACAATATAAGCTTTGATGCTATAGTTTTATATCGTCTGCCATATTATACAGAAAACCATCTAATTATCGGGAACAGTGAAAAAATTTATAATGGTATAAATGAAAACCACCTGATGAGTAAAGGTTTTGTGTTCGAACCATTTGACAATACAGTATCTTATGGCCTTTTCATCAACGAGTCCTATGCCTTAACATTTGATAAACTCGATAAATCAACTAAAAAGCTCTTAACGCCTCACTTTGAGATCGATTACAGTGAACCTTTGATACACATCGATAATCAGGAATCGTATAAGAAACACTTTAAACAGATGCTGGATGCCATCGATCAAGGTAATATTGATAAAGTGATTTTATCCAGAATTATTAAAGGACCAGAGCTAAAGAATGAGCAAGTATTTGACTTATTTGAATATTTAACGGATCAATACCCTCATGCCTTTGTTTATATCATTAAGACTCCCGAAGACGGACTGTGGTTAGGCGCAGGCCCGGAATTATTGCTCAAGCATCATGAACAAAAGTTATCAACCGTATCATTGGCAGGTACCGTTGCTAATTCTGAAGAAAGCCATTGGAGTGATAAGGAAATCAATGAACAAAAGCTTGTTACGAAGTTTATTGAAAATGTTTTGGTACATCATCAAACTGATAATATCGAATACAGCGAAACGCAAACAATTCCAGCGGGACAAATAAAGCACCTGTGCACTACTTTCAACTTTGAGATTCAGAAGGTCAATGGCAACCATATTGGTTTGTTATATGATTTGCATCCAACACCAGCTGTTTGCGGATTGCCTAAAGAAGAATCGTTTAATGTCATTAAAGAAACAGAGCAACACGACCGTCGTTTTTACTCAGGTTTTCTTGGTCCGGTTGATGCCGGTAATTATACATTCTATGTTAATATCAGGTGCCTTAACGCAATCAACAACGCCACTCTGCTCTATGTTGGCGGTGGGCTAACTAAAGATAGCGAAGCTGAAAAAGAATGGAATGAAACAGAGTTAAAAGCCCAAACCTTATTATCTGCTCTTAAAAATATATAACCTCCTTACACACATGAGTAAAGCAGTTTCTGATAAAAAAGTTGTTAAATCGTTAATTGATATATGTATTGCCGAAGGTCTGAGAGAAGTAGTTATATCTCCGGGATCGCGTAACGCACCTCTAACACTTACATTTAATTCGCATGAAGAATTTGAATGCTTCAGCATAGTTGATGAACGGAGTGCCGGATTTTTTGCATTAGGCATTGCACAACAAACAGGCCGACCTGTTGCATTGGTATGCACCAGTGGTTCTGCCTTATTGAACTATGCTCCTGCTATTTCTGAAGCATATTACCAAAACATTCCTTTGGTAGTAATTAGTGCTGACCGACCGATGGAGTGGATTGATCAGGCAGATGGACAAACTATTAGGCAAGTTGGTGCCCTGGATAACTTTGTTAAGTATAGCTGTCAGTTACCAACTTCTAAAAATGCAAGTTCCTGGTATGTCAACCGATTGGTGAGTGAAGCCTTTTATCACTGTTTGCATAAGCAGGCTGGTCCTGTACATATCAATGTGCCCTTAGCTGAACCACTATACGGAAAAACAGTTCATCCGCAAGAAAAACAACGACAGATTAATCAGATACTATCCTGTAGATCAATAGAAAAAGAGGCTATTACAGCACTTAGCGAAGAATGGGTAAAATATGACAAAGTAATACTCGTCGTAGGTCTTCATAAACCTAATGAACGGCTTCAGGCTATCATTAACATTTTATCTGAAATGGAACAAGTGGTTGTACTAACAGAAACCACTTCAAATGTATCGGGAGACAGAATTATCTGTGGTATTGATAAAGTTGTGTCAACAATTATGGAAGAAGAAGCACACATCTATAAACCATCACTGTTAATCACTTTTGATGGAGCTGTTGTGTCGAAGATGTTAAAGACATTCCTCCGTAGTTACCCTGCAAAAGCGCATTGGCACATTAGCTTGAGTAACCGCCATATGGATACCTATCAGCAGTTATCAAGTTCAATTGAAGCTGATCCGGTGGAGTTTTTCGAACAACTTATTCCTCATATCGCTTCAATCAAAAGTCGCTATCGTTCAACGTGGCTTAAAAGAGCTGAACGATCTGAACAACATCATTCTGAATACCTGATGAAAAGCGGTTGGAATGATCTAAAAGCATTCTCACAAATTGCTCATAAGCTTCCTGAAGACTGGCAGGTACAATGGGGCAATAGTTCAGCCGTTCGTTATGCCCAACTGTTTACTCCATTATATAACAAGGATGCCTTTTGCAACAGAGGAACCAGTGGTATTGATGGAAGCGTAAGCACAGCGGTTGGAGCCTCATATATTACCCAAAAGCCAACTTTGCTGGTTGTTGGTGACCTATCGTTTTTATATGATAGTAATGGCTTATGGAACAATTATCTGAAATCAAACCTTCGCATTATTGTGATTAATAATGGAGGTGGTGGTATTTTTCGTTTTATTCCCGGGCCATCTGATTCTGATGAATTAGAAGCCTACTTCGAGGCTTCTCATCAATTAAATGTGCGCCCCCTAGCCGAAATGTATGGGTTAAAATACTTATATGCAGATAATGAGCAAATGATGAACGATTGTCTGCAAGAATTGTTTTCTGATAGTGAAAGACCAATTATATTAGAGGTTAAAACACCTGCTAAGGAAAATGCAGGTGTCCTTAAATCTTATTTTAAACGACTAAAAGAAGAATTATGAGCCAACGCAACTGGACCTCAGTAAAGGAATATGAAGATATTAAATTTGATTATTTCGAAGGGATTGGAAAAATTACCATTAACCGCCCTCGTGTTTACAACGCTTTTCGTCCTCAAACAGTAAAGGAATTAATTGATGCATTTGATATTTGTCGCGAACGTCAGGATATTGGCGTAATCGTCCTTACGGGTGAAGGTGATAAAGCATTTTGTTCGGGTGGTGACCAAAATGTAAAAGGCCATGGTGGATATATTGATGAAGGTGGTGTACCTCGTCTTAACGTGCTTGACCTCCATAAACGAATTCGTTCTATGCCTAAACCAGTCGTTGCCATGGTGAATGGTTATGCCATTGGAGGTGGACATGTGCTTCATGTAGTATGTGACTTAACCATCGCATCTAATAACGCCATTTTCGGACAAAGCGGGCCTAAGGTTGGTAGTTTCGATGGTGGCTTCGGTTCATCATACTTGGCGCGTCATGTCGGCCAAAAGAAAGCACGCGAGATTTGGTTCCTGTGCAAGCAATATACAGCTAAAGAGGCAGAAGACATGGGATTGGTTAATACTGTGGTGCCATTGGAGCAATTAGAGGATACAACTGTAGAATGGTGTAAAATAATGCTTCAACGTAGTCCGATGGCTTTACGTATGATCAAACGTGGCTTAAATGCTGAATTGGATGGTCAGACAGGTATTATGGAAATGGCCGGAGATGCAACTCTGATGTTCTACCTGATGGAAGAAGCACAGGAAGGTAAAAATGCATTTTTAGAAAAACGAAATCCAGATTTCCAGCAATTTCCGAAGTTCCCGTAATGAAAAATTATATGAGTATTAAGAGCGTGACTTTTGGGTTGCGCTTTTTTTATATTCCAAAGTTCTCTTCTGCATCGTAATCTTTATACGGTTCTCTGAGATAAAATGCAATACTTGTTGGTATAGTCTAAAGTATGAATTATTTTAAAGGCGGTCGGTACTTGGATTAGAAACGATAGTTTCTGATTAACTGCTTGGTGTTATACGATGTACTCTTTGGCAATCCATACAGAAAAAGCTACAATTACCAAAACAATAATTGTACTACCGGCAATTTTGTTGATCCAGAAAAGACGACGTAAATTAATCTTTGAACGAAACAGGTTAACCAGCGAACTTAAAATTAACCACCAGCTAGCAGCACCAACCATTACTCCACTAATCAATAAGAGGTTATCAATTGGAGTATTCTCCTTTCCAACTACTCTAAAACCGGCAAAGAATGCCATAAAAAGAAAAACAGCAAGGGGATTTGCCACCGTCAGAGCAAATGTTGAAAAGAAATCCTGTATTAAACTGGTGCTTTTTCTCTTTTGTCTTCGGAGTTGGATGGCTGGATTAGTTGTATATATTTTTAATCCCAGTGAGATTAATATGAGGGCACCTATTATTTGAATCCATAACAACTGCGATTCAATAAAACCAACAATAAAAGAAAGGCTAAATCCTGCAATAACAGCGTAAATAGTATCGGAAAGAGCAGCACCTAAACCAGATACAAACCCTGACAGGTGTCCTTTATTAAGTGTCCTCTGCACCACCAATACTCCAATTGGTCCAAGTGGTATAGAAGCTGAGATTCCTATTACTAAGCCATCAAATATATTTCCAATCGTCATTCAAACTCCTTTTTTCAACCTCCATTTCCCTTCTCTTTAAACAAGTTAAGGTTCAAACGCAAGAATGTCAGGTTTATACTTTCTGTTTTAAAGTCCCGCAAAATTATAAAAACCTTTTATAGATAAAGCATATTAAATGATATTAACCTGATTTAGTGAATAACAATTACCGGACATGTAATCTTAATTAACAAACTTTCAGCAATACTTATCCGCATTTTGGGTTATAATTGAATTAATTTTTATGACCTAACAAGGTGTTTTCATCTTTATTTAAAATAATAATGGCTTATTTATCATGATTACAACCGCGAAAGATACCGTCCTATTCATCTATATACCTGCACTTAAGCAAAATCACCTTACAACTTGGTAAGTCTTTAAGAAAAAATTAACTTGACCCGAGTTAACACAAACTTAACATTCGCTTAATTTTAAATCAACTTTATAGTGCAGGTGACTAAGTATGTTTGCCTCGCGAAAAAAGAACAAACAAATAACTATTTCTGATGGAAAACATTTATTTAATTCTGGTCATTGTTTTATTTGCTCTGGCCATTTCTGATCTGATAGTGGGCGTTAGTAATGACGCTGTTAACTTCCTAAACTCCGCCATCGGAGCAAAAGCCGCACCTTACAAATACATTATGATTGTTGCTGCCTTAGGTATCCTTTTCGGAGCAACCTTCTCCAGCGGTATGATGGAAGTAGCACGGAAAGGCATATTTAATCCGCAGTATTTCATCTTTTCCGAGATCATGATCATCTTCTTAGCGGTAATGATAACGGATGTGATACTTTTGGATGTGTTCAACACCTTTGGCATGCCTACATCCACCACTGTGTCCATTGTATTTGAAATACTTGGTGCTGCAGTTGCCGTTGCACTCATTAAAGTATCAAATAATCCTGATATGAACCTGAGTGAGTATATTAATACCGCAAAAGCGCTGGCTATTATTTCAGGTATACTTTTGTCAGTGGTTATTTCGTTTAGCGTTGGAGCAATCGTTCAATATATCACTCGTCTTATATTCTCATTTGATTACGCCAAGCGTTTAAACTATTTTGGTGCTATCTGGGGTCGTATCGCAATTACAGCAATTACATATTTTATTCTTGTAAAAGGTGCTAAAGGAGCTTCCTTTATGGACCCTTCTACCAAAGAATGGATTAAGGGTAATGGTTTAACCATTATTGCTATTAGTCTGGTTGGCTGGACTGTTTTACTTCAAATCCTTAAGTTGGTATTTAAAGTTGACATCCTTAAGATCATCGTGCTTGCAGGTACTTTTGCCTTAGCAATGGCCTTTGCAGGTAACGACTTGGTTAACTTTATTGGAGTTCCTCTGGCAGGTTTCGAATCATTTAAGATTTTCGCTGCAAGTGGAGACATTAACACCAGCATGGAAGCATTAGCAGGTAAAGTAAGCACACCTACATATATGCTTATTATTGCCGGTGCCGTAATGGTAATTACCCTATGGACCTCTAAGAAGGCGAAAGCTGTTGTTAAAACATCGCTTGACTTAAGTCGTCAGCAAGAAGGTGACGAACGCTTTGGGTCGTCATACTTTGCCCGTTCTATTGTGCGTGTAGCTATCAATACTTCGCACGCTGTAAGTTCTATCCTACCGGGGGCAGTTAACAGGGCTATTGATCGTCAGTTTGACTCAACAAACTATGATGAGCGCAGAAAAGAACTTGGAAATGAAGCGCCGGTATTTGATATGCTTAGAGCATCGGTTAACCTTGTGGTAGCGAGTATCCTTATTTCGATTGCTACAAATATGAAATTACCTTTATCAACTACTTATGTTACATTTATGGTAGCAATGGGTAGTTCATTGGCTGACCGTGCCTGGGGACGTGAAAGTGCTGTTTACCGTATTACAGGAGTATTATCAGTCATTGGAGGTTGGTTCTTCACTGCATTATCTGCATTCACTGTTGCTTTTGTTATGGCTATGCTTATCAGCATATTAGGTATCTGGTTTGTTGCAGTGTTAGTATTAATTGCTGTTTACGTTGTGTTCCGCACACATATCATCCACAAAAACAGCAAAAAAGAAGAGACTGAGATTGATGAATTTGAGATCGAAGAGGTTAATGGAGAAATATCAGTTGACAAAGTGCTGGAGAAGTGCACATATAGTGTTACTGATATCCTTAAAAAGGTATCTCAGATATATTCTCAGGCTATACATGACTTCGAAGCTGAAGATCGCAGAAGCTTAAAAGAGATTAATAAAGAGGTTAAAACGATTAACAAAAAGGCTAAAAAGCTTAAAGGAAACGTTTATCCTACAGTTAAGAAACTTCAGGAGCAGTCAATTGACTCGAGTTTGTATTATATCCAGGTAGTTGATTACTTACGAGAAGTTGCCCACTGCTTATCTTATATTACTCAGCCTGCATTTGAACACCTTGATAATAACCATAAGGTGTACTCAGAAGAGCAATTTGAGGAATTGAATGGCATCCGCGTAGATGTACAGGATTTCATGGCAAAAGCGATTAAAATCATTACACAGAAGGATTATGCAGTTCTGGACGAATTAACAGAACAACAGCAGGTTATTTTTGCGAAAATGAAAGACAATCGTAAAAAGCAACTGAAGCGTATCAAAAACGAAAAAGCAGGAACAAAAGTTAGTTTGCTATATTTGAATGCACTTCATGAAACACAAAATCTGATGCTTCACTTGGTTAACCTTGTAAAAGCCCAACGCGACTTTATTGATTTTCAATCGAAATAAAATAATAGAGATTTAATAAGAACTGTCACTAATGTTTTTAGTGGCAGTTTTTTTGTACTCATATTATCCTTAAATAGACATTAACGTTATTTTACCAATGCGACATTCATAAATTTGCTGTCGTTAATATGCATTAATGGCACTAATTTTTGTTGATGTCATTAATGAATCTTTATTGGTCTGCAGGAAACAAAGTACAGCATTAATGGATCTTTAAGCCTTCCCTGAAGCTTAAACAAGTCATTAATAAACCTTCACGACTTCCCTGAAAAGAAAACAAGCCATTAACAAACCAAAATGGCTTTGCTGAAGAAAACCACCCTTTGTATAAATCTTTACGCCTTCCTTCATTAAAACATAGCCGTAAACAAACATTAATGCCAATAATTAAAATGATAATTGTGGATGTATATTCACTCCAACCAATGGATGGAAAATGAAATAACACACAAAAAAGTTGCTGCATGCTACACCATTAAATCTGTTTAATATCAAACTTAGGTAAGCTTAAATAAAACTCTGCACCACCGTCTGAATGAATTAATTACCAACACATTGCGTTCACAACAATAGCCTTCTTCGTCAATTCTATTTATAAAACGATATCTTCCATCAATGAACTTTGGTAGCGCCATTGTTAGATTACTTTTTTATTAATGGTTTGTATTTTGGTAGGTTAATTGGCACCAGAAATAAATCATTTTCACTTTTGATGTAATTATCTATCCTTAACCAACAAAAAACTGACATCGCTAAAGAAAAGCTGATCTGACAACCCGCCAGTTATTATTTAAGTATAGGTTTATTACAATAATAAATTGAAGAAGCATATTGAGTGTTGGTGGACCATATAGTTGCACAATTAATCGTTGTAATCTTAAAATTGAATTGACAGGTACAAAAAAACCTAAGCCGTTAATGACTTAGGTCTTTAGTTCTATCTTTTCGATTGGTTTAAAATTGGAATTCCATTTGAAACCTGGTAATTATTTTATCTTGGCCGGCAATTTCATCACGATAAGTGACATCGCCCTGGAATTTAAAGTTATGACCAATTATGTACTTGCTTACGCCTAAAGTATAATCGGTTACTTCATCATGATACGCTGTTTCGTTAGGCTTTGTAAATGAATAACGTCCTGATAATTCCCAATTATTTTTAAATACATACCCGGTTTGAATGTTAGCTCCATATCCAGTATAGAAGGCAGCTTCAATATCACCATTATCGTCGTATACAAATTCATTATCATCTGTTACCGATCTGCTTCCTGCCTCAATCATTAATGAATATCCACTATATTTAAGAAGAAAATCACCACCAATATTTAATAGGTCAGCTTCGCCACCGATCACATTACCAACCTGCCCCCTATCCTTATAAGTATCTACATTATAGTTTACATAGCCTGCGAAAGCAATTTTTGGCGTTTCTTCACGCTTTAAATCAGCAGATTTATATAGACTTTTTGATTTGAATTCTCCCAAAGGCAGCACCTCTAATTTACCAGTTAAACTTACCCCAGGTGCATAATCATTATTTCTAATACCATCACCCGAAGTAACAGCCCAACGATCGTGTACAACTGCTTTACCAATGTTAAATTTATGGTGAAACTGAACACCAACATCCCTATCCAGTGTATAGTATTTGTTAAAGATTGAGCGATCAACCAATTGCATGTTGGCAGATGATACTACACGTTCCCTGTTGCCTGGTAGTTTTCCCTGACCAAACCATATCTGATAATTATCCTTTTTATATTTAAATATGGCATCCCGCACGTAACCACCAACTACGTCGTATTCAATTTTATAAATAAGGTTTTTATTAAGAAAGTAACCATCAAATTTTAAACGTGATCGTTTCGCCCATGCCTTATCTTCAAAATAAGGATCAGCACCAGCATTATCTAATCCATTCACAAAATCCCATCGCATCTGAACTCTGGTCCTGAACTTTAGATAAAAGCGATCATCATCAGTTTTAAACTGGATACCCTTTCCGATTTGTGCAGATAAATCATTAACTGTTTGTGCATTTGTGTTGCCAATACATACCAACACCATTAAAGCACTTAATAGTAAAATACCTTTCATTTTGTCCTGTGTGTAGTTCGTATTCTACCAGAAAAATTTCCCATATTTTTCTGGCTACTTGTTATCTTATTTTCCGAGTGCAAACGTATCGCTGAATTGTTATAGTAGGGTTAATTTGATGTTAAATTAATGTTACCTTTTCGCTACAATGATAATCAAATACTACTAATACCCAATTACATTATTAAAATAATTCCTTACTGTATCAATCAAGCGACACTCTCACTGCTATTCATTGACTTCTATAGATTAACAACTACTCCAACACCATATTAATGCTTCATATTCAAATAGGGAATTATACAACTTCTTACGTAATATTTCAATTCATCATTATAGCCCGAAATATATTCTTAATTTAATCTTCATTTAAACTAACAATTAATGAAAGAGAAGAATGAAGCAATGGAGATAATCTGCTTGATTATCATTTTTTATTGTCTAAATCCATCCTGAAGGATAAGAAAATCAAATAAAGTAAAACAAAGATGGCCAATCCTGCAGTTGGAATAGCAGCCTTTTGACCAAATAATGTGATAGCCGTTACAACTGCAAAACCGGAACTCTTTACCGTAAGCAACAAATTTTCTGACATCACTTTAACAGGATTTCGTTTTAACAACTGATTTAGTTTCTCATAAATCAATCCCAATACGAAATGCGATACAAACAATACGATGGCGACTTTATAAAGGATAGTCGGTTCACTAAAGAAAACCTTTCTGTTTATACCGACAGCAATAAAAATTAGTAAGGCAAAACCCCAATCAACCACCTTTCCCCTTATTTTATCAACTAACCTGAAGGGAATTGGCATCAACAAAAACCGTGATATTATCAATGGAATCACAATGGCTTTAAGCATTAACATAAACAAATCCCATGAAGCAATCCCTTCGTTACCAGTTATCCACCCCACTGCAAATGGTGTTACAAATACGGTACATAAAAATGATCCTAACACACCTTTAATCGAGTATTCCACATCTCCTTTTAAAATATAGGAAAAAGGGATGATTGCTACACCGGGTGGTGTTGTTGCAATCACCACAAAACCATAAAAAAGCTCTTTATCATCAATCAGTAAATATGCTAAACCAATCATTATTAGCGCATAAATGAAATAGTTCAATACCATACCTATCAACATAGGTTTTAGAAGAGTCTTAGGTGGGTATAAACTGGAAGTTCGAATATTGGTCATTGAAAATGTCATTACAATTGA